>JBIKKS010000168.1:0-5384 GCA_044360235.1 Flavipsychrobacter sp.
TGATCCATCAGTATTATGTTTATAGGCTGTTTGCGGGTATTGCGCACCGTTATAGAGTAGCCCTCTGTTTCTTTTACGTTCGACCCTATATATTTTACACTTCTCAGTTTCATATCACGCTCACGTTTCACTATTATTTTTTTGTCGCGCCCCAGCGATATCGCCATCGTGTCTTTTACGTTGCGCATATCCAGATACCCCTGCCCTACATAAGTACCCTCATAAAACACATTTGTCTGCCCTGGTAGAAGGTCTAAGTTTTCCCAGTTGGTGATAAGTGCTTGCAAAAAAGCATCTTTATCCTTTCTAGGCGCTGCATAATATCTATAGGTTGCAGGTACTAGGTGTTTCTTTATGGCCACCATTTGTTCTTTGCTGTCACTGGTTATAGTATAGGGCAGGTCTATCTCAAATGTTGTATTCACCCCAGTATTATCTACCGATGTATGTTTGTCCATCGATGAATTTTGTCTATCTCCTTCACTTGAAATTTTTATGTCTTCAGCTGTTATTACTGTTTTTCCTACCTCTATACCTCTTCCTCGCTGCATCTGGTACAATCCAGATGTTACCCCTAATCTGTCAGAAAAATCTGAAGATTGCAAATCCTTGATTACTTCTGGAGTCTTGAACGATAAATACCAAGGCAACAATGACGGTGCCTCAGCACCCTCCACAGGGTTACCTGTAGACAACACTAGGCGCACATTATTCCAGTCCACACCACTGTTCTGAAACACGTTCGCTTTGTAATACAGCTTTACTGGGCTGTTTATATCATCTGCCATTATATCGTACGATGGTGTCCACCCCGCTGCCGGTACCAGATAGCTGATTGTTATATCAGAGGTTACGGCTTCCTTCGAGTAGAATTTTACCAGCAACTGTCCACCCGGCTGGTACCCTTTTTCTTGCTCCTCTTCTAGTTGCAGTTCCAGCTTCGTTATCCGTTCATCTATGGCCACCTTCATCACCTCTAGTTTATTCTTTGCCGTCAGGTAGCTGCCCATTTTGCTGCTTACTAGTTCCAGCATCTTTGCCAGTTCTGTTACAGTCAGCCCCGTATTGTAGCCACTCACCTTACGGTTATCTTGCAGCACAGCTATTTGCTCCGTTAGCACAGCTATGTTTACGGCCACATCTGCCTTATTTTTCTTCTCAGTTTCTATGCTGTCTTTCAGCTTTTTAGCAATGGGCGAATAGGTTTCCTCCTCCAGATAGTTGTTCTGAAACACTGCCGACTGCACCACGGCTCCATTACTGGCTCGTATCACTAGGCTCGAGCTACTCACGTTTCCTGCCACATTGGTCAGCATTATTTCGTTTTCACCTTTGTCTAGTGCTATACTGGCACGGCTGGTTAGTTCCGCACCCTTCAGAAACACCGTAGCCGTTTCTATGTTCAATCGTTGCTTTTTCTGCACTTTGGCATAGCCAGCTATAGCTACAAGCAGTATCATGCTCAGTACAGAGATGGATTTTAGAAGCATATTTTTCTATTTTAGGTAAGTAATAAGTGCGCCATTTGCGCTGATAGGTAAATGTACCAAAATATGCATTGTTCCTTATGTAATCAATTTGCAACCCTTTATCTCCCACTTCATCCGCATGTTAATAATTTACATTTTTCATTGGCACATAAAATTTCCTTACTGAAATCGTTAACTTTGTGAACATGAATTCAGCAAAAACTATTAGAGGTATTGTAGGCTTCTTAATACTAATGGCAATTTTGCTTCGTGGTAATGCCATAATGAACTACATTGAAGCCCATCCGTGGGTGGGAGTCGTATTATTATTTTGTGCAGTTGCTTATATTTTGTGGGGTATGTTTAGGAAACAGAACAAAGCCTAAAAGTATACCATATTCCGTCCTCGTTGAGTCTACACTGGCGCTAGTTTGTAGCCTAGCCCCCGCGTTAGCGAACTAGGGCCACACCCAAAGAACCCAGTTTGTAACTGGCAAAAACACTCCTTACAGCCAGTTTCTCCAAAACCGGTAAAATCTCATTTATACCTCAGGTGCTCTCGACAGAATAGTCGATGTCCATATTTGCCATATTTGGACAAATCCATAAATTTGCAAGTAAACTATTAAGGTATGAATGTTAGCTTCACAAGTAAACAAGAAAAGTACATTGCAGACCAACTGCAAAGCGGAGATTTTCAGAATGCATCTGAAGTAGTTCGGGATGCACTACGACTGCACGAGCTTTTAAGAAATCGAGTACTTGATGAACTGAGAAAAGAAATAAATAAAGGATGGGACTCACCTGCCAGCAAGCGAAACGTTCAAGATATTATAGATGCTAAAGCTAATAAGTAGCCAATGGCAAGTACTCGTGTTCCATATGAACTCTCTGAGGAGGCAGATAACGATTTACAACAAATCTATGAATACACAGCAGCAAGATTTGGTCTAGATCAAGCTGTAAATTATTTGCGAGGTCTTGACGATTTATTTCATGCCTTAGCTGTTCACCCACACATTGGACGAATGCGAAATGAAATCAGGAAAGATGTTAGAAGTAGTTCCTACGTTAGCCACATTGTGTTTTACAGAGTTTTAGAAAAGCACATCAGGATAGTTCGTATTTTACATGCAAGTCGTGATATTCCAAGATTCTTGTAACATCCAAGAGTCCGTTGTTCCATTTGTTCCCAAGGCTCACTTTACTGCCAATAAAATTCGTTCTCCTGAAAGCCTACACTTTCTAGCAGCTTCCGCCGTCTTCCGTCCTCGTTGAGTCTCCTCGCTTTTTCTACGAGGGACTCGACGACATCAGGGCGGTGAAGCTGAATGTTCTTTATCCAGCCCTTACTCTTTCACTTGCAATGAATTCACCTTTCAAATTGTGGATATCTTAATCACTGCCACACCCACATTGGCGCACTTTTTGTGGCATCAATATAGCGCAGTCTATTTGCACATTACCCCACAAACCCCATTCATTATGTCAGTATACAACATCCCCGATCATTACAACAAACACGCCCACAACACACCACCAATGTGTGCCATACCTTACCTCAAAACCAACTGGAAAGTGCATACCAACCGGAAAAGTGAATAGCATTGATAATCAACGAATTAAGCATCAAAACCCATGAAACAACCGGCAACAAACCGGCAAATCCTATTAGTAGCCATAGCATTTTAGCCAAGGCTATAGAAATGAAATACAAACTAAATATGACAACAAAACCACAACACCTTGACTTATTTTGTAAACCGGTAGCAAGACTACCCCTAAAACCTGTCAACTTATTTCAGGACGACATAGACGATACAATCCAGTAAATCTTACAATCCTGTAAATCCTGATTCAGACAAAAAGCAACCTGCAATTGCATGCAACCCGGAAAAGTGAATGCCATTGATTATCAACTACTTAAGTACCAAAATACATGAAAACACCGGCAAATAACCGGCAAAACAAGAAATAGACAATAAACACAATATGAACCCTATACATCAGCCGATAAAACAAAAGATGTCAGTCACATTCACTTCACCAACCAACCGGAAAATGCAAGCCAACCGGAAAAGTGAATAGCATTGATAATCAACAACTTACATCAAAAAATACAAAAATAACCGGCAACAAACCGGCAAATCCTGTTAGTAGCCTTAGCATTTTAGAGACGGCTACAGAAATTAACAATAAACTAAATATGAAGCGCAAACCACAAAACGCACACATGTTTTGTGAATCGGTAGGAGGACTACCAATAAAGATTGTCAACTTATTACAGGACGATGCAACTTCATAAGCATATAATTTATTATTGCCAATATAAAAAATTATCCCTATCAATGTATGATTACAAACAACACACTTATGCACACATTCACTTTTGCAGCGGCATCAATCCCAATACTTTTGCCACATTGCGCTATCAATCAGCGACACACATAGTCGTTAATAAACAAAATTTGACAGAATATAATAAAAAAATGGGGGTAATATGGTAATAACTATATAAAATCTCAATTTTTCCCATAAATTTGCCGACCTTGACAAAAATACTTAGTACAAAACACAATACAAACCTACAATGGCTGTAATACAAACAATCAGAAATAAGTACGGGAAAATAGCGGGCGGGGTTATCGCAGTTGCGCTGGTTGGGTTCATCGTATCAGATGCTACAAGTGGCTCTATTGCAAATTTCTTCAGCGATAGAGACCCTAACGTAATGAATATAAACGGCACTAAAGTAGAGCCGAAAGAATACGCCGAAAGATCAAAAGAATACGAAATACTGTACAGCATGTACAATCAGGGACGCAACATTGATGATGTGTCTCGCGCTCAGATGAATGAGCAATTGATTCAAATGATGGTATACGAAGCCATCGTTAACGAAGAATGCGACAAGCTGGGTATAGAAGTGGGCGACGAAGAAAAGAAAGAACTCATATATGGCATGAACGCCGACCCTATGGTTAGGCAGTTTCAAATAGAAGGCAACCAAATCTTCAACGATCCTCAGTCTCAAAACTTCGACCCAGGAAGAGTAAAAGGTTTTGAAAAAGAAATTGCTGAAAGAGGCGACCGTATCGACCCTTCAGGCAAAATCAGAGAGCAGTGGGCTGCAATTGTAGCTTATGTGCAGCGCTCGGCTCGTGTACGTAAGTACAATACCCTTTTCTCAGGAGCTGCTTATATGCCTAAAGCGCAAATGAAACGTATGATGATGGAGCAGAACTCTTTGGCTTCTATCCGTTACGTAAAGGTGCCTTTCACTTCAGTTTCAGACAATGATGTAAAAGTAACCGACGAAGACATCAAAGCTTACATGCAAAAGCATGAGGCTCTTTACAGAAACGATAACGCTACCCGCGGCATCGAGTATGTAAGTTTCGAAATCGTTCCTTCTTCATCAGATACTGCCAGAATACTCAACTTCTTCACAGAAATCAGAGATGAGTTTGTAACTACAAAAGACAACGAAAGTTTTGTAAACAGCAAGAGTGACTTGGTTAACTCTTACACACAAACCTTCTTCAACAAGCGCACACTTACTTCTCGTTATGCCGACACTATCATGACTTTGCCTGTAGGCGAGGTGTTTGGTCCATACTACGAAAACGGTGGATACAATATGGTGAAAATCACCGACAGAAAAACACTTCCAGATTCTGTAAAACTGCGCCACATACTGGTTAAAACAAAAGATCAGGGTAACGAAGTTCGCTCTGACGATGCTGCTAATGCTAAAATAGACAGCGCAATAGCTGCACTAAAAGCAGGTGGCAAATTCGACTCACTGGTCAATACGTATTCTGAAGACGAAGGCAGCAAGCAAAAAGGTGGCGAATATACATTCACACTCATGGACAAAGCGGGTATCTCAAAGGAATTTGGTGATTTCGCTTT
>JBIKKS010000169.1:0-5376 GCA_044360235.1 Flavipsychrobacter sp.
AGAATCGGGAGTGGATGGTAAACTGACTATCTATAATATAGATGGTAAAATGATAGAGACTATCAACATTACCCAACCCTTTACAGCTACCTTATTACCAGCACACTTATCTACTGGTGTGTACATTTGCCGCTTTGTGGGTGCAGATGGCAGCAGTGCTGTGGTGAGACTGGTGTACGGACAATAAGGATGTATGCCAGCCCTTACTGACGGTATAGGGCGTATCAACAATTTATCTCTGCGGCGATGAGTGCATCGCCGCAGAGATTTTTTAATTTGAGGGGATGCGCTATGCCTTATGTGGCTGACAATGAACAATAGGTAGCGATAAGCGGTTTAGTAATAATAAGTATTGCAACTATTTAGCTGCTAGAAAGTGAAGGCGTTCGGGATAACGATTTTTATTGGCAGTTCTAGTTGACCCTTCGGAACAAATAGTAGTTAGTAGATAGTCATTTTTTTATAGTAGATAGTATTTAGTAGATAGTAGATGGTCATTTTGTAGATTGTGGGCAGTGGGTCGAAAAGATAAATGTTCTAAATTGATCTGGTGTAGTAGGTTATGGCTATGTTCTTTTTTAATTTTCAAATTTTTAAGAAATCATGAAGAGTCTCTGTGTTCATTGTGGGAATAGGTATTTACATTTGCAGACCCCGTATGAAAATCATTAGAAACTTAGCTGGTCACGTGTATGCTGTTTACGCCTTGTTGGTGTTTGTGGCTACGATGCTGGTTGTGTTTTTGCCTATATGGTTGATATCGTTGTTGCCGGAGCCTAGACGGGCGCGTGCGCTGCACAGGGTTTTCAGGGTGTGGATGGGGGTGTATATGCCTCTTGTATTTTGTCCGGTATACAGGAAGGGAAAAGAACATTTTAAGCGAGGTACTAATTATGTGGTAGTTATCAATCATAATTCGCTGATGGATATACCGGTGTCGTCGCCATGGATACCAGGGCCTAATAAAACGCTGGCTAAAGCGGAGATGGCGAAGATTCCGCTGTTTGGGGTGATATATAAGGCGGGTTCGATACTGGTGGACCGTAAGCGGGAGGGTAGCAGGAGGGAGAGTTTTGGTAGGATGCAGGAAGCGCTGGATGAGGGTATACACTTATGCCTATACCCTGAGGGGACTAGGAATAAGACGAAGGAGCCGATGCAGCCGTTTTTTGATGGGGCGTTTATAACGGCTATAAAGGCACAAGTGCCTATAATACCGGGTGTGATCTTTAATACGGGTACAGTGTTACCGCACAACCGCAAGGGCTGGGCTAGGCCTATGCCGATACATATACATTTTCTGGAGGCGATACCTACGGCAGGGTTAACAACGCTGGATGCTGCAAGACTGAAAGAGCAGGTGTATAACCTGATGAAAACATACTATATCACTAATTTAAACAAACCCACATGACTTTCACAATTATAGGCACTGGTAACATGGCTTGGTTTATTGGCAATAGGCTGGTAGCTGCCAGGCACCATTGTAATGGCGTTTTTGGACGAAATGATGCGGCTGTGCACCAACTGGCTGAGGCTCTGCTTTGTAGCAAATTTGGTAACCTGAAAGCTGCTAGAGAAACAGAGGCAGATGTTTGTTTTTTGGCCGTGGCTGATGGTGCTGTGGAAGAGGTGGCATCGAAGTTGGCGTTTAACAAGACGGTACTGGTGCATACGAGTGGTGCGGTGTCACTGGGTGCAATAAGCAAGGCGGCAGAAGACACGGCGGTGCTGTGGCCGGTGTACTCTATAACGCGTATCAATGCGCCGACACACAGAAACATACCCACTGCATGGGAGGCATCGACACCGAAGGCGGAGAAATATACACTGGCGTTGGCTCATGCGATAACGGATGTGCTGTTTGCTGCTGATTTTGACCAACGTAAGTGGTTGCACTTGTCGGCGGTGATAAGTAATAATTTTACTAATCACTTGATGGCTATAAGTGAGCAGATATGTACTGAATATAATCTTCCTTTCTCGGCACTTGAGCCAATAATAGAGCAGACTTTTACGAGGTTGCGGCAGTCTTCGCCATCGCAGGTGCAGACTGGGCCGGCGGCAAGGCAGGACACTGCTACCATCAATGAGCAGGTAGCGTTGCTAGCGGGTCATCCGAATTGGCAAGCGATATATAGCGCCATAACGGCATCGATACAAAGCACTAAAAAGTAAAAGAATGAATATGACAGCGGTCTGTTGTGTTTTGAGAATGCAACAGATAGATGTACCTTTCCAGACAGTATGATACAGGTAGGCAATTACAATACCCTAAGGGTGGTGAAGGAAGTAGATTTTGGGATGTACCTGGATGGTGAGCCAGATGAAATACTGCTGCCCAAAAGATATGTGCCAGAAGGACTGAAGCCTGATGATGAAATACGTGTGTTTATATACCACGATAATGAGGGTAGGCTGATAGCTACTACAGATAAGCCGCTGGCAACAGTGGGCGAGATAGCTATGCTGCAGGTGACGGACATAACCCCATATGGTGCCTTCCTGAAGTGGGGTATTATGAAGGATGTGTTTGTGCCGATATCGCAGCAGGACCGCAAGATGAAACCCGGGGATAACAGGCTGGTGTACTTATACATAGACCAGCAAACGGGTAGGGTGACGGCTACTGAAAAAATAGACAAACAACTGAGCAACTATGACCTAACGGTGAAGGAGCATGATGTGGTGGATTTGTTGGTTTTTCAGAAAACGGATATAGGTTATAAGGTCATAATCAACAGTAAACATACTGGTGTGTTGCACTTTAATGAAGTTTTTAAGGAGCTGGAGATAGGGGATACTTTGAAGGGTTATATAAAGGCGATACGGGTAGGTAATAAAATAGATGTATCGCCGGGGGTGAAAGGGTATGAGAAGGTGAAAACAGAGGAGGAACGTATACTAGAGATGCTGCGGAACAATAGTGGCTATTTGCCATACAATGATAAATCGGACCCGGAGGCTATATATACTTACTTTGGTGTGAGTAAAAAGGCTTTTAAGATGACGCTGGGTGCACTGTATAAGAAACGCCTTGTAACTTTTACTCAAACAGGTACTAAGCTGGCTGAGTAGTAAGAGGTTATGGTTTGTGACATTTCTGTTCAGTAAGTTTTGATGTAACTGCTAATAAAAAACCCCGGAAAGTCCGGGGTTTTTTTATTGGTGGTAGGTGTATGAAACTGTTAGTTATTTAATACTAATCTTGCCATTTGAGAGCTGCCATCGTTGCCGACGAAGCGGCACATGTAAACGCCAGAAGCAAGGTTGTAAGGTAAAGTCAGGTTGTTGTTGCCTGCCTGTACATCATATTGCTGTACTTCTTTTCCATCGAGGGTGTACATGGTAGCCGTGCCTGCTACGGAAGTGGCAAGGGTAAGATTGCCAGTAGTAGGATTTGGGAAGAGGTTAAAGCTGGTTTGCGCTACATCTGGCACAGCTGGTGCGGCTGGACGAGCAAAGCAGTTGACAGTAACCTCTCTGGTGGCGCTACAAGTACCATTTGAGTAAGTAATGGTAGTGTTGCCCAAGTTGACACCGGTAACAACACCTGTGGTGCTAATGGTAGCAACAGATGGGTCGCTGATGGTCCATGTGCCGCCAGGAGTGGTATTGCTAAGTGTAGTATTGAGTCCTGTACAAACAGTAGCAGTACCTGTGATGGCAGGTAGTCCGGCATTGACAGTGACTACAGTGATGCTGGTGCAACCTGCTGCTATCTGATAAGTGATGTTGACAGTACCTGCATTTATACCAGTAACAACGCCTGTAGTAGCACCTACTGTAGCACGAGAAAGATTGCTGCTGCTCCATGTGCCTGTACCTGAGCTATTGGATAGGGTAGTGGTAGCGCCCATACATACTGTAGCAACGCCTGTGTTAGAACCCGGAGCTGCATTGACAGTGGCCATCGCTACGGCTGCACATCCTGCTGCATTGGAATAGCTGATTAGCGATGTGCCACTAGTGATGCCTGAAAGAAAGCCTGAAGCTGAAATGCTAGCAACAGAAGCGCTGGTGCTAGACCACGTGCCACCTGTAGTGCCTGATAGGAGTGTAGATGTGCTACCGATACAAAGGTTGAGTGTGCCACCATAAATAGGGGCAGGTACTGGACTAACTGTAGCAGTAACAGAACGTGTACAACCAAGAGTAGAAGTGTAGTTGATGACGGTTAATGAAATGCCAGTGTGATTGATGGCATTAGCAGTTATGACTCCTGTAGAAGGATCTACGCTGACCACAGTAGGGTTGTTACTGGTCCAGGTGCCACCTAAAGGAGTGCTGGTAAGTGTTGCAGTATGAGAAGGGCATAACACAGAAGGAGCAGCGATAACAGAAGGTAATGGATTGACAGTAACCTCAGTTGTAACGAAGCACAATGGATTAGCTGAAGAACGGTAAGTTATTGTAGCTGTACCTTCTGCCAAACCTGATACGAATCCACCTCCAGACACTGTAGCTACTGACGGATTGCTAGAACCACTCCACACACCGCCACTGCTGGCTAGATAGCTTGATTGACCTAGACAAACAATAGAACTTCCGGTGATAGATGGTGGCGTACCTACTGTTACGATGGCTGTTCTGATACAACCGATGCTAATAGTGTAACTAATGGTAGAAGTGCCACCACCTACTGCTATCAATACACCACTTGCTGCATCGATTGTTGCATTGGCAGTGTTGCTGCTGCTCCAAGTGCCACCACTTGTAGCATTGGTCAGAGTGATGCTGCTACCTAAACATGGACTAGATACGCCTGTAATAACTGCTACTGCTGGATTGACAGTTAGCTGAGCAATAGAGCTGCAACCTGCTAGATTAGTATAAGAGATATTTACTGTGCCTAGAGTGGTTCCGCCAGTAACTACGCCTGTGGTATAAGCTACTGTAGCTCTGGCAGTGTTGCTGCTAGTCCAGGTACAGCCAGAAATGCTGCTGCCTAAATTGAGCTGTGAGCCCGAGCAAATAATACCAGGGCCTGTGTAGGCAATAGGTGATGTATTTACAGTTACTATCGCTGTAACATAGCCGCCGCTGCTAAAAGCATAGGTAATAATAGTTGTACCCGCACTTACCCCAGATACTATGCCAGTAATACCTACTGTTGCAATTGTGCCATTGGCAGAACTCCATGTGCCACCTGGTGTTGTATTGGCAAGTGCAGTGGTAGCGCCGTCGCATACTACAAGTGTACCTGTAATAGGTGAAGTAGCTGGATTGACGGTTACTGATATAGTTGCTGTTGCGCTGCCACAGCTATTTGTTCTTGTATAACTAATTGTAGCCACTCCTGATGATACTCCAGTAACTACACCTGTTGTAGCATGGACTGATGCAATGGAACCGCTGGCTGACAGCCAAGTGCCG
>JBIKKS010000170.1:0-5374 GCA_044360235.1 Flavipsychrobacter sp.
GCTACAAGCAGTAAAAACCACCTGAACTTGTGCGGAAGCATAAAATACAGCCCGGTAACAAGTATGAAAAAAATTACAAACTCTATGGAGTTGAATAACATAGTTAGTTATAGCACTGCTTGATGTTTGGTATACTGCAACAAATGATGGGCGAAGGTAATAATTAGCAATCGAAAATGCTATAGAGCCATTTTGTACCGGCAGCACAGATGATATGAAATTTCGGTTATTTTCAGCTCATAGGGTTACTTTTGTAGTGCAAATGAATAATACTACAAAGCTATCCGTAAACATAAACAAGATTGCTACGCTCCGCAATAGCCGTGGTGGCAACAACCCCGACCTCCTGAAAGTAGCCGCTGATTGTGAGCGTTTTGGTGCTGACGGCATAACTGTACATCCTCGCCCCGATGAGCGGCACATACGCTACAGTGATGTGAGGGAGCTATCAGGAATACTCACCACCGAGTTTAATATAGAGGGCAACCCAAAGGAAGATAAATTTGTGCAGCTGGTGCTGGATGTGAAGCCAGCACAGGTGACACTGGTGCCAGACAATCCGGGGCAGCTAACATCTAACCATGGTTGGGATACTGTAAAAGAAGAAATTTACCTCCGAAGCATAGTTGCTACGTTCAAAGAAGCAGGTATACGGGTATCAATATTTACTGACCCAATAACTGGTATTGTAGCCGCTGCAGCAGATACAGGTACCGATAGGATAGAACTGTACACCGAAAACTATGCCCGCCAATACCTGACCAACCCACAAGCAGCAATAGCGCAGTATGTTGCTGCTGCACAGGTAGCACAGCAGCATGGGCTAGGCATCAATGCTGGTCATGATCTGGACCGTGACAATCTAGGCTACTTTGCTACACATGTATCTGGCCTGCTCGAAGTGTCTATAGGGCATGCGCTGATATCAGATGCACTCTATTATGGACTGGAAAACACTATACAAATTTACAAAAGGGCATTAACTGCCCACAAGTAGTACTTTATACACAACTGATATATGCGCGTTTTCACTTCATTGTACATTCTCATACTGGTTTATATTATTGCTGCATTAGTGTTTTGGGAAATAAACCTACAAAAACAAAGCGGACGCATATATGCACAAGAGGTAATAACGCTGCGCAATCAGGTAGATAGTGCTCGCCTGCCCAATATATATAACCATGAAATGGGAATGCTGAATCAGAAGCTGAAATCGAGAACGATGCAGTATGTGGGGGAGGGCGCTACATTTCTTATAGTAATACTGATAGGTGCAGCCGTAGTGTATGGTTCCTTTGCGCGCAGAATGATGGTGTCTAAGCAGCAGAACAACTTTATGCTGGCAGTGACGCACGAGCTAAAATCGCCGGTAGCGGCAATAAAGCTGAACTTGCAAACTCTGGAAAAACACCAGCTAAATGAGGAAAAACGGAAGTTGCTGATAGATCGATGCATCAGTGAGTCGAACAGGCTCAATGACCTTTGCAACAATATGCTGTTTACATCACAGATAGAAGGTAGGCAGTACAAACCTGCCATGGAAACATTCAGCCTGTCGGTACTGGCTGAAGATATGGTGGCAGATATAGCAATGAGATATTCTCGCAGGTTTCAGGAAGAAATTGACGCTGGCTGCAAGGTGGTGGGCGATGCGCCTATGCTGCGCATAGCCATCAGCAATCTACTGGAGAATGCCATAAAATACACACCGGCATCGCAGCCCATAACCATAACACTGACCCATAAGCCACCCATGGTGGAGCTGAGCATAGCAGATGAAGGTCCGGGTATACCGGACAGTGAGAAACGCAGAATTTTTGAAAAGTTTTACAGAATAGGGAATGAAGACACCCGCAAAACAAAGGGTACCGGACTGGGGCTATATCTGAGTAGCAAAATAGTAGAACAGCATAAGGGGCGCATCACCGTTACAGACAATACACCCTATGGGTCGGTATTTCACATACAGCTACCGCTGGCGTGAAGCTAGTGGCGTATGAGCCTTACTATCATCACTACTACAGCTATAAGAAACATAAATAGAGAGATCCTGTTCATGCCATGCATAAACTTGATATTCATGTTTTTAGGTTCGCTCTCATCACGTTTGCGCAGGTAGAAGTAAGTGAGCACCTGCTGCCAAATTCCTTGTTTCATCAGTCACCTATATTTTTAATAAAGTTACAAAAATAATCCTTCAAAGCTACTATATTTGCACGCATAATGAGCCGGGGAATTAGCTCATTTGGTAGAGCGCTTGCATGGCATGCAAGAGGTGACCGGTTCGAATCCGGTATTCTCCACAATAGGGTCTCAGACGAAAGTTTGGGACCTTTTTAATTTGTACATATCAATGCGGGTTCGACTGCCATTGGCTTTACAAAATCAGAGCGAGGAAAGATGATGTTCTCCGCTCTGATACACTAATAGTCTTCAGTTTCTTGCTCATAAAATGAATTATCTAAGATATCGCTACTACTCAGTCACGATAAAGTACCACATACCACCTCCTGTCTTCCATAAACCATCAGCTATCGCTGTTCTATAGTTTCACTTTATGCATCTACCTCATTGCTTCAATTTGATTGACATTCTATTATTCTCAGTACATTTATATGACTATATAAGCTAGTGACATACCTGATGGCATTTAAAAATATTCTGCCGGTAAGCTATCTCCTCTTTACCACGCGTGGGCGGATCGATAGAGCCACTTACAGGATTGCTTCCATTTTCATTTGGTGTACGTTTTAGGTGCTGTTCACGTTCTAGACACTTTGATATCATACGGCTCTACTAGAATGTTATACCCATTGTTATTTTAGTATATAGCTGCCACGGCCACAAAGCGTCTACATTATTCCAATTTTAGAGGCTGGTGGTTACTTATAGTTTTTTTTCCTGTGGTGGGTCCTCTTGTACTTATTTTTCTCTTGGGCTTCGGAAACGGGACTGCCATACCTACTAAGTCATTATCACCTGCTCTAGGGCAATAGAAACGTGTTCGTGTTATTTATTGACAATAGCAGATGCCGTATGTAGGCAGGCTTTACCTTTGCCCTAAACAAATCACTTTATGGAAGCTACATTAATCATTGCTCTGCTACTGGGCCTAGTGCTGGGCAGTATCATTACATGGCTTTATAACAAGGCTACTGCAGAGAAAAATGTTGTGAGCACTGATGAACATGAGCTAGCAAAAGCCACCCTACAATCCACGCAAACAGAGCTGGCAGTGGCAAGAGAAAAAACCACAAGTACAGAAGCTGAACTTACCCAAACCAAGGCTCTTGTAACCCAACTAAGAGCCACTGAGCAGCAAGCCCTGCGCGAGCTGGATGTGATGAAAACCGTAAAAGAAAACGCACTTGCAAGGGTAACAGATATAGCCACAGACCTCAAAACTCTGAACACTGAATATGCCAAAAACATAGAGCAGCTAAACAATGCCCACAATACCATAGCCCGACTGCAAGAAGAAGTAAAAAGCAGAGACGAACGCCTGCAAACACAGAAACAAGACTTTGAAGAAATAAAGGGTAAACTGGAAAAGGAATTTA
Source organism: Flavipsychrobacter sp. (assembly GCA_044360235.1). Classification (GTDB taxonomy): domain Bacteria; phylum Bacteroidota; class Bacteroidia; order Chitinophagales; family Chitinophagaceae; genus Nemorincola. The sequence goes on from JBIKKS010000170.1 coordinate 3,564, forward strand.
AGGTTATAGCTGGGTCTATACTCGACAATAGCTCTCAGAAGTTCCATGACCAGCAGTCAAATCATCTGAAAACCATTCTAGATCCTCTAAAGGAAAACATCAATGCTTTTAAGGCCGAAATCATCAGCCGGTATAATGATGAAAGCAAAGACAGGGCTTCACTGCGCACAGAGATAAAACAAGTGGTGGAGCTGAATAAAGTACTATCTGAAGAGGCGCATAATCTGACCAGTGCACTGAAAGGCAACACCAAACAACAAGGCGACTGGGGAGAGGCTATATTGGAAAGTATACTAGATTATGTAGGGTTACAAAAAGGAATGCAATACATAGTACAAGAAACAGCTACCAATAGCGAGGGCAATAAAATAAGGCCCGATGTGCTGGTATTGTACCCCAACAAAAGTGTACTGGTAATAGATTCTAAGGTGTCGCTGGTCCATTACGAACAATACTGTTCGGCAGATACACTGGCAGACCAAGAGCAATACCGGTCACTACTTGTGAAATCTGTAAAGACACACATAGACGGGCTTAGCATCAAGAAGTATACCGATCTGCCGGGTGCATTAGATACTGTCATGATGTTCATACCCATAGAGCCCGCATTCATCACTGCACAACAGGGCGACCCCAAACTGTGGCAATATGCCTACGACAAGGGGATAATTTTGCTGAGCCCCACCTTGCTGCTGGGTGCTATGAAACTGGTACGTGACTACTGGAAGCGCGATGAAGTAAACCAAAACGCACAAGAAATAGCTAAAAAGGCTGGCGGGCTATATGATAAGCTAGCAGGGTTTGTAAGCAATATGGATAGTGTAGGCAGCTACCTAGAAAAAGCAAAGGTTGCCTATGATGGGGCATATGGGCAACTGAAAAGTGGCAGAGGTAACCTGATAAGCCAGGCTGCACAACTGAAACAACTGGGTATAGAATCAAAAAAAGAACTACCCAAAGATCTGGTGGCTGATGCCATGCTAGAGGCTGGGTTTGTGGTACTGCCCACAGATACAGACCTTACAACATAATCTCTTGATCTTCTGGGCTATGGAGATTAGGTAATTTGTTTGAGTTACAAAAACGATTTGGCTTCAAATTGCACTTTCTGCACACAATACTTCTTTACCTTGTGCTATCAACGAAAAATATAAAATTCTATGAGTAACAATATTTGTGCAGTGGTTAATCACAGTTTAGATACTACCAGTATAGAGGCACTGGCTGCTGACGTAGCACAGCGCATGCAGGTGCGGGTGCAATATGGTACAGAGCAAAATTTTACCGATTTCGTGGTGCTGGGCGAGTATGGTCAGGGGGCACGCACACTGCGTCTTTGCAACCTCACAGAGCCTGATGAAGCAGCTAATGTGGTAGTATATGAGCTGTATGACGAGCCTGGTAAGGGGGAGTATAATACATACATATACAAAGACTGTTTTAGGGCAAGTGCCGATTATGCTTCAGAGCAGTTTGGCATATTTTGCAGCAACTATACTGGTAAGAACAAATGCTGGGAAAGTGTGCTGCAATACAGAAAAGATGTACACACAGAGCTGATGCTACTAAGTGGAAACACTGCCATATACTACGGCGACCAAGGAGTAGCAGAATTTGTAAGCTATGAAGCCGAAACAACGCCTTTTGCCACTATCCTACACAAGGTAAAGGCAATGAAAAAAATGGTGGATGTATCTGGCTGGTTGCAGAGTTTTTCTGGCAATTACCTTACCGCCGACCCTGTAGCATTTGTAGATGATTTCAGTTACTGGCCCGAGGTTACAGATATCACAAGCAAATGCCAATAGACT
>JBIKKS010000171.1:0-5367 GCA_044360235.1 Flavipsychrobacter sp.
GCACAGGGTGGGACTGCGCAAGCCGATGCCTGAAATATTTATGCGAGTACTGGAAGATAATGGACTGCAGGCAGGGCAAACACTGTTTATAGACGACAGCCCACAACACATAAAAACCGCCAATGAGCTGGGCATACAAACCATATACCTGCAAAAAGGAATGACCATAGAGGATGATGTGTTTAAGCAGATGAAGTAAGGGGGAAGATATTGTGAGGACAACGTATTAGAGCAAAATAAAAACTAGATTAGCTTGCCCAATTTCAATAACTCAATGGCAGAGTGTGTAGAGAGTACAGAAAGTAATATTACCAATAACTTAAGTGAATGACATTTGCGGAAGTTATCAGGCCTTTCAAGATTAACAGTGTAAAACTACAATACTACATCTTGCTAAAAGTGGCTGTATATTTTGCTTTGCCGTTTTCTGTGAGTTTGCATAAATATACCCCTTTGGGCAAAGCTGAAAGGTCAACATCGGCTATGCCACCCATATTGCCAGGTAAAGGCTGCTGTAGTACTATAGCACCAGCACTGTTGTAAATGGCGAGGTGAGTAGCAGAGGTGGTTTTGTAAGCTACACGCAGTGTGCCTTGAGTGGGATTGGGGAATACTTCGAACTCTTGTGGTAGAAAATTGACCATATTATCTTGGGGCGGGTGAGCAGTTTTCTGGCACAATATCCAAGAATCGGGGTCTATTGCTATGCTGTCTACAGGGTGCTGCCAGGGTATGGTGTATTGATGCTCTGTGCTACTGAGAGACAGGTATAGTACAGTATCTTTATTGGCAGAAAATACGTTGACGGGGAGCGTAAGCTGATACACGGGCACTGACTGTGGTGCGGAAGAAGTGTTGGTGACAAGGAGGAATAGCTTATCGCCCACCTTATTCCAGCGGGTATCTATTATGGGGTGGCCTTCGTTGTAGATCCACTGGTTGAAAAAAGTACTTAACGACAAACCTGTTTCTCGCTCTGCTACTAGTTTGAACTCTTCGGTAGTGGCGTTGCCCCATTGATACTCTTGCAGGTAGGTGCGAAGCATAGCAAAAAAGCGATTGTCGTCATTGACCACATAACGGAGCATGTGTATGACTGTAGCAGCTTTGTTGTAAGTGAGGCGGCCATCAAAGAGGCGACTATCGGAGGTGGTGTCGTAAACGTAAATACTACCCCCACTGTTGGTGGTAACATTGCCTTGAATGGTACGCAGGTATTGCTGGGCTTTTTCGGCTCCGTCGAAATGGGCATAACATAGGTATTGAGCATAGGTAGCAAAACCCTCGTTGAGCCAGATATCCTTCCAGGTGCCACAGGTGACGAGATTGCCAAACCAATGATGGGCTACCTCGTGTACCAGCACAGTGAACCGTGAAAAGCGAGTGCTGGTCATGGTTTGGTGCTCCATATTTATCCATGAAGGTGTATAGCAATGGCCATACTTCTCTTGCCAAAATGGATACCTACCCCAAAGAGAGGATAGGTAATTTATTACGAGTTCTGTAGAGTCGAGCCAGGGTTTGAGACGAGTTATATTGAGGGGTGTATCAGCACTGATGTAGTTGACTATAGGCATAGAATCGGCAGAACCTTCGAAGTGCATGTAGTAGCTATATTCATCGTAGCGACTGACGGCTGCCGAAATGAGGTAGTAATCGATAGGGTAATGGCTTTGCCATTCGTATCGCTCATAGCCACCGGGGAGGAAAACCGTATTTTTGAGCAAACCATTGCTACCTGCCTTCACCCCGGCTGGCACAGTGATATACATGCGCATAGAGTCTATCTTGTCAAGCAAGGACTGCTTGCAGGGCCACCACATGTGGGCAAAATAGGGCTCAACGAAAGTGAATGTAGTTTGAGTAATGGTATCGTTGTGCAGACCAGGAGTGTTGACCAGAAGGGCATTACGAGGGTAACCATGATAAAACACCTGAGCAGTGAACACACTATTGCGGGGAAGAGTGGCAGGTAATAGCACCTCTCGAATCTGCCCATCTGTAATAACTGATAATGACACACCATTGACCAAAACAGAATCAATGACAAGGGTATCATCTAGCTCGAAGACGTAATTATACATAACCACAGATGTTACTACAGCGGTGGTGGTGACACTACCTGCAATAGCGGCTGAGGTATCGGACAGGTGTAGCCGAAACCAAAGGTGCGAGATGTTATAGTCGTCTTCCTGAGGTGATGCTATGGTGGTTTTGGCATGATGAGATGGGAGGTGATGCCTGCTGCCCTTGCTGCACCCTAACTCAGGTGTCCTATCCTGAGCATAGACCAAAAATGGCATACTGAGTGCCATAAACCACAACAACCAAACAATAGCACGAAACATAGCTATATAAAGTTACAGAAAAACGGCAATCGTCTACAAAATGAGTTTTGATAATTCAGCCTCGTGCCAACCCAAATAGTAGGTGCCATTGCCCAGATCCCAGACAGGACGCTTGATGACAGACTGATTTTGAAGCATTATTTCAATAGCCTTATCGGCATTGTCGATGCTCGCTTTTTGTTCGTCGGAGAGGGCTTTGTAGGTGGTGCTTTTTGTGTTGATGAGTTTGGAGGCTGGAAAGTGTTGTAGCCACAAGCGCAGGGATGACTCTGTGATGCCGGCAGTTTTGTAGTTGTGAAACGTGTAAGGCACCTTATTAGCATCGAGCCACTTTATGGCCTTTTGCATAGTATCGCAGTTGTGTATACCGTAAATAGTTATCATAGTGCTAAAGTAAAGCTATATGAGCTAATAATTAAGAGAACCAAGATAGAGACCCAGCTAACCAAGATCATAAAATATGCTACCGTTAAAAACTACCTTCGCGCACTGAAAAACAAAGGGATATGAAACTAGAAGATATACTGAAGCAAAGGAGTGGTAATAAATGCGAACTATGCCAAAGCGAAAATCATGTGAAACCCTATGAAGTGGGGCCACAAGACCGCTATGACGAGCACAATACTATACTAATATGTGGAAAATGTGACGCTCAAATACAGAAAAAGGAAGACATAGACGGAAAACACTGGAACTGCCTGACTACAAGCATGTGGAGTGAGGTGCCAGGTTTACAGGTGACGTCATGGCGTATGCTAAACCGCCTACGAAACGAGAGCTGGGCTATGGAAAGCATAGACATGATGTATATGGACGACGACCAACGGGCATGGGCAAAAGCTACTGGCGACCATGACAACGATAGCAGCGTGGACCTGCACAAAGACGCTAATGGTGCTGTACTAAACACTGGCGACACGATAGTGCTGACAAAATCGCTGGATGTAAAGGGCACTAGCCTGAATGCAAAAATGGGCACTGTAGTAAAAAACATAAGACTAGTGCCCGACAATACCGAACAAATAGAAGGTAAAATAGAAGGACAAACAATAGTGATACTGACTAAGTATGTGCGGAAGCAGGGAGCGTAATGAGTAATGAAAATGCTCGCTTTAACGCTACAAGTACATACAAATTGCAGTGTGAGATGACTGAATTGAATGCCAGAATGATGAAATAAAAATCACATCAAAAATACCTCTTGCTCCAAGCCCTTTTTGTGGAGGTGGCGCAGGGCGATGAGTTCTTGCAGGGCTGGGTCTGTGATGTTAGTGTGGGTGAGTTGCTGCTGGTTGTAAAGGTGGGTATTACCGTATGTGGCTATGAGGGTATCTATGTGGGGTGGCACATAGAAAGCCGCTCTGCTACCCAAATGACGATGGTACTCAGTGAGATAGATGTTGATGCCAGCAAAGTCGTAATCGCCAAAGTGCAGGTAAGGGTTGGGAATGGATAACAACCACTTTATGAGATCTTTTGATTGCTCTTGCGGATAGCGGCACACAAATAGCGGCTGTATGTGCGCAAACAGGTGTGCCTGCCGGGCTATGTGCCTAAAATTTTCCATGTTTTCGACCCCAACAATTGTGACATGTGGTGGCGGTGTAAAATCCTCATAATCATATACAAAAGTAAATGTACCCTGCTGTGGCTGCACTATAAATGCTGCGCCCAGCAAGGTGCAGGCTATGGGTAAGTAGCTATTGACCAGAAAACCCTGATAGGTGCGCCTGTGTTGTGTTTTAGAGTTGCTGCTGACGCGCACCAAATCAGCACGGGTGGTGGCTTGGTCTTGCAGCGCGTGTATATACTCTTGCAGATTGTTTATGCCATGGTTGCCGAGCCACGTATGCAAGTATTGAGGATTGGGTATAAATAAAGTACGCTTGGTGCGACCCGCTATTCGTTCTTGTACTATGTGTTCTTCAATAAGCTCGTTGACAATGGAGTGTTTCAGCGTGCTGGCAGGAAGCTGCTCGCCTCCTGCCAGTAGCAATAGTTTTTCGGCTACAGATAGCGGTATCATTATGCTTCAGCTCCTTTTTTCACTAGTCGCTTAACGGTGGTTACGTGTTTGCTGTCCTTCGATAGCAGGTAGGTGTACCTATAATCGGTAGCGTTGTAAGACGTAGGCGAACTGTTGATGAGCAATATGTTACGATCATTGGCAAACTTCAATATACCCTTTACGTTGTTGGGGTGTAGTTTGCCTATTTCGTCCATCATGCAGTGCATACGGAAGTCTTTGAAACGCTTAGAGGCACTGTCTTTGAATACATTGAGCAACATGATGTTGATCATGGCCTTAACTAATATATCTGTACCTTCTGAGCCCACATTGGTGAGCTTCTCTACCCAGCCACTATCGTTTTCGTTTTCTACTATTCTGAATTGTAGTTCGAACGAATCGGGCAGGCCTATTTCTTTTTCTTTTCGGCTGTTTATTTCCTTTGCAAACTCCTTGAGTAGACTTACTGCTTTTTTGTTTTGACCTTCTACGTTGCCGCTGGAGAAGAGGTCAACCACACCCAGACTCATACTGTTTTCGTCGTTGAACTGCTTGATGGCCTTGAGCAGCGTAACTATGTTGTTCTGACTCTCAGATAACTGTAGTTTGATGCTTTTGATAACACCTGCAAAGTTGCGCTCCTCAAAGTCTTTGTTGATCTCTGTAATTACCTTTTGTATCTCCCCACCTTTGGATGTTAGTTCATTGGTTTCTTTACCTATTTGGCGGATGAGGGTAGCGAAACGTTCGTTTACTCGACGCTCGTACTGCACTATTTTGTCTTCTTCTACAAACTCGTGCAGCATTTCTGCAAACTGTATAAATTCTTCTCTTTCAGTAATGTTTTTCTTGAAGCCAAAAATATTCTGCTCCGCAAAGACACCTGTAAACTTGTTGATTGCAGACTGAAGATCGTTGTACCGATTCTGAATGGTGTATAGCCTACCATTCAGTTGGTCTATCAATATCTTCAGGTCCAGCGTGCTGTTGTTACCCTCATGGTTTTCGTTT
>JBIKKS010000003.1:0-17669 GCA_044360235.1 Flavipsychrobacter sp.
AGAACTGACTGCTACGTTTAATACTATGCTGGACAGGCTGGAGACAGCCTTTGAGACACAAAACAACTTTATAAGCAATGCATCGCATGAGCTCAGCACACCCCTAACAACCATTATTGGGGAGGCAGACCTTACACTATCTAAAGAGCGGGATAAACAAGCGTATGTAGATGCCTTGACAGTGATACTGGCTGAGGCTGAGCGGCTGGATGGTATTACCAAATCATTGCTTTTGCTGGCACAGACAGGTTTTAATGGTAAAAATCAGACTTTTGAAAAAATAAGGGTAGATCAGTTACTGTATGATGTGAAGGACACAATAGACAAAATAAACCCCAGCAATAAAGTGTCTATTGTGCTGCTAAACATACCCGACAACCCTTATGAGCTGAAAATAAAAGGCAACAAACAGTTGCTGCACCTAGCCATATCAAACATAGTAACCAATGCCTGCAAATACTCTGAAAACCGACCAGTGGAAGTGACGCTTGATGCCAAAGAAGGAAAAGTAATAGTAGGTGTGCATGACAATGGTATAGGTATACCAGACATGGAGCTGCCATATATTTACGATCCCTTCTTTAGGGCTTCAAACACAGTAGCTTACAAGGGGTATGGTATAGGTATGCCACTGACACGTAATATTATGCGCATACATCAGGGCGAAATAAAAGTAGCATCGGCAGTGAATACAGGCACCAATGTGCAGCTTGTTTTTCCGTCGCTGATGAGTACGCAGGTAGGTTAAACATAAGAGGGGTATTGATTGATTTCGGTAGTAAGTTTTAATAGATTAATTTCACATTACTATTATGAACCACCATTATCACAAACTACTAATCAGGGCTACCATACCCATGCTATTACTACTCCTTGTATGGGGTGGAGGTGTGAGTGCGCAGCGTTTTCATTTTCATAATCTTACTGTAGATGATGGGCTTATACAGTCGCAGGCTACCTGTATGGCGCAAGATAAAACCGGGAATTTGTGGGTTGGTACAATAGGTGGGCTATCGCGGTATGATGGTAGAAACTTTACTAACTACACCGTACGCAACGGACTACTGCACAATATGGTGCGGGCAATAGCCACAGACGATGCAGGCAATATATGGACAAGTGGACCGATGGGCTTATCGTGCTACAACGGTAGGGTATTTACCCATTACCCTATGCAGGTGCAAACACGCAGTTTCAATACCACACAGCAGATAAGTGTAACCAAAGACACTACATGGTGGCGGGTGCAAGGTGAGGTGTACTATGTAACAAAGGGAAAGATAAAATACTTTGTAACGCCAGGTGGTGAAGGGTTTGTATCGGCAATGCTAGTGCGGCAGTCAGATATATGGATAGCAAAAGAAGGAATGGTATTTCGGTACAGCAATGATAAGTGGGATACTGTGGCTTTTGCCGAAGCAATAGAAGGTGATATGCCTGCGATTTACAAAATATTTGAAGGGAAGGAAGGAAAGGTGTGGATGACGGGCAGCTACGGATTGTATGGAGTGGTACAAGACAAGGCATGGCTGCATAGAGTGAATGAAAGTCCGCTCGATTTTTTACCTGGCATATCTTGCGGAGCAGAAGATAATAACGGCGACTTGTGGGTGGGTACTAATAACGGAGCTGTAAGAATAACGGCTACAGACCTGCACTACTACAATAAACGAAACGGACTTACCGACAACTCGCTCAATGATATACTACGCGATGCAGAAGGCAATATATGGATGGCTACTGACGGTCAGGGTATTTTTAGGTTTTCGGGTACACAGTTTACCGGGCTTGATGAAACCATGGGCTTGCCTAGCGCGCAGGTAATGGCTATTGCCAACAATGGTAGCGACTCATTGCTGATAGGCACTTACGATGCGGGCTTGTATTTGTTTAAAGACAACAAAGTATCGCCGCTATCCTTCCCTTCTAATCCGGTGCCTGCTATTACAGCCTTGTGCTATACCCCCAATGGCTTGTGGATAGGTACAAGAGGGCGTGGCTTGTGGAGCTATGACGAGGGTATATTCAGGCAATATGCAGTACCTGAGCGCGAATTCCCTTCTAATTATGTACACTGCATCTACAACGACACCTTCAACCGGATGTGGATAGGATTTAATAATGGGGTAATGGTGCTAGAGGAGGGTATGTTCAAGATGGCAGATACCAATACCAGCCCTGTGTACTCTTTTCTGACGATAGGCTATGACAGTACACTGATAGCTACTGATGCGGGCTTGCGGTTGTTTCATGCAGGAGAGGTACACCCATTTGTGACGGGTACTATCATAGACAGCTCTGTGATACAGTGTTTTGTGATAAGAGGAAATGACTTGTGGATGGGTAGCAGCGACAACGGGCTGATAGCTTACAATCTACGCACCGGCAAAACCAGTGTAATCAACAAGAACAAGGGATTGCGGTCGGACTTTATATACAATCTGGTAACAGACGATAACGGTAATTTATGGGCTGGTACTGGATATGGTATACACAAAATACTATCGCCCAATGATGTGAACCAGCAGATAGTGTTTTATGGCAAAGCGCAGGGTATAATGGGTATGGAGAGCAACATAAACTCTGTGAAAAAAATGAACGATGGCAGTATCTGGTTTGGTACTACTAATGGAGCATTGCACTACAGCCCTCACACACCAGCAGCAGTATCGGCACCATCGTGTATAGTGCTGCAAATGGTGAAGATAGCTGGCGAGAATGTTATAGACAGTAGCTGGTATGACGGTATAGATAACTGGTATGGTATACCTGAAAATTTGAGGCTGCCTTACAAAAAGAACAATATTGCTTTTTCCTTTCAGGCTATAACACTGAGCGGCGCTCAGCAAGTACTGTACAGGTACCGGATAGATGGGCTAGATGTGCCTTGGTCCGACTGGTCGTCGACTAATGCAGTTACTTATTCGGCATTGCCACCTGGTAAGTATATATTCAGGGTGCAGTGCCGCAGCGATGCAGGCATCAGTACACCAGAGTTGGTGTATGCGTTTGAGATAATAACACCTTTTCAAAAAACAATTTGGTTTAGTCTAGTGATACTTATAGCTTGTATAACCTCTGGTATATTGCTGCAATACAGCATCAACCGCAGTAAGGAACGGCGAGCGAAGTTGCTGGAAAAACTTAGGGCAGAAGAACAAGGCAAGATAAGGACAAGAACAGCCGAAGACTTTCATGACGAAATAGGGAACAAACTAACACGGATAAACGTACTGACCAATGTACTGAAGAAAAAGATTGAAATGACCCCCGAAACCACTCGTATATTGGGCCAAATTGAAGACAATACGGGGCAGCTATACAGTGGCACCAGAGATATACTCTGGTCGCTGAAGCCATCGAATGATGTGCTGTATGAGATACTACACCGGATACGAGATTTCGGTACAGAGTTGTTTCAGGACACTGAAATACAGTTTGTTTTTACTGGTACTGATGATAAGTGGCAGCATTACCGGCTGAATATGGAGATGAGCCGCAATCTGATAATGATTTTTAAAGAAGCACTGAATAATAGCTTGAAATATGGCAAGCCTACTATAGTGACGCTGGATGTGACTATGAAACAGAAGGGGGTGCTGCATATGGTACTGAAAGACAATGGTGTGGGGTTTGATGTGCAAACAACAGTAAGAGGCAACGGGCTGAATAATATGAAAACAAGAGCAGGTAGGCTAAATGGTAAACTGTATGTAGACTCTACCCATAACAAAGGAACTATTATAAGCCTGACCTTTAAAATACCGCAAAACAGGTGATATAGGTGTGCGGAAGAACTAAGAACTTTACCAAAAAGGCAGTACTATGAAAAATGAGCTGGATATACGGGTAGCCATCATAGAAGACGATGAAACCATACGTGAGGGGTATGCGTTTCTGATAGGTAATACTAAAGGATATAAGATAGCGGCTACTTATGTGTCGTATGAGGAGGCTGTGAAAAAGATAGTAAACGACCAGCCGGATGTGATATTGCTGGATGTGGAGCTGCCAGGAATATCAGGTATAGAGGCATTGCCCAAGCTGAAAAAACTACTGCCAGATACACACATACTCATACTTACAGTTTACGAACAAGAGGTACTGATATTCAGAGCATTGGGCAATGGTGCGGCCGGCTACCTGACCAAAAACACCCAACCCGAGAAAATAGTAGCAGCCATACACGAAGTGATGGAAGGTGGTGGACCTATGAGTGCGCATATAGCCCGTATGGTGATATCGTCATTTAAGCGGAATGAGGCTACACCGCTTACCCGCAGAGAAACAGAAATACTAGAACAAATATCCACAGGCAAGAGCCGTAAGCGCATAGCCGATGAATTGTATATAGATCTGGAAACTGTAAAATCGCACATCAAAAATATATACCACAAGCTAGATGTACACTCCAAGGCAGATGCAATAAAGGCTGCCAGAGACAATAAGTTTATATAATGACCAATTTCTTCAACGTTTCTAAGTGCTCTAAACAAACTGTAATTTAATTTTTTCAAAAACACTTAACACAACTTTATTGTACTTTTTACGTTTTATTGTAATTTAATACTACCTTTGCACCCGCAATGCCGGGTTGGCATGCATTTTATAAAAAAAGTTCTTTTTAATGACTTCATTTTCATCGTTCTCACTTCGTGAAGAACTGACGCAGGCTATTTCTGACCTTGGCTTCGAGACACCTACTCCTATTCAGCAAAAAGTAATACCTACACTATTATCTGAACCCATAGACATAATAGGGCTTGCGCAAACCGGTACCGGCAAAACTGCCGCTTTCGGACTACCGCTACTCCACCATGTGGATGTTGCCGTAAAGCAGGTACAATGCCTTGTACTTAGTCCTACTCGTGAACTCTGTATGCAGATACAGGAAGAAATGAGTAAGTATGGCGCCCGCATGCGCGGACTGCGCATCACTGCTGTATATGGTGGTATGCCCATAGCAGCACAAATACGCGAACTGAGGAGCAATCCACAGGTAGTAGTAGCTACGCCTGGTAGGCTGATTGACTTGCTAGAGCGTAAAGCAATATCGCTGGACGACGTAAAGTATGTAGTACTTGACGAGGCCGACGAAATGCTGAACATGGGCTTCAGAGAAGATATAGATCTGATACTGAAAAATACTCCTGGTCGCGAATATACTTGGCTTTTCTCTGCTACTATGAGCAATGAAGTGCGTGGCATAGCCAAGCGCTTTATGAAAGACTGGAAAGAGTTTTCGGTAGCGGCTGCCAACAGCACTAACGAAAATATAGACCACCAGTACTTTGTAGCTCAGCACCACAACCGTTTCGAAACACTACGCCGTTTACTCGATTTTACACCGGGTATATATGGCATCATATTTACCCGTACCAGACAAGATGCGCAGGATGTGTCTGAGAAGCTGATGAAGATGGGCTATCATGTTAGCGCACTACACGGCGATATGGACCAGAAAATGCGCTCTAAAGTAATGGAGCGTTTCAAAAACAAAAGCCTTCAGTGTATAGTAGCTACTGACGTAGCTGCACGTGGTATAGATGTAAATGATATAACGCACGTTATCAACTACGAACTACCTGATGATCCAGAAGTATACACACACCGTAGCGGACGTACTGCACGTGCTGGTAAGTCTGGTATTTGTATGTCTATAGTATCGCCAAAGCAGGTATCTAACATACGCCAGATAGAGCGCCTTGTGAAGCAGAAGTTTCATAAGAGCGATATACCTGATGGTGCAGAAGTGGTGCGCAAGCGTTTGTTCTACTACATGGAAGAGATAAGCAATGCAGCTCCATTGCCCGATTTTGCTAAAATGTATCATGATAGCATACACGAGCATTTTGCAGATGCAGACAAAGATGAACTGATACGCAAGCTGATATGGTTGCAACTACGTGGCACAATAGATGCTTATCAGGATTCTGAAGACCTGAATGCTGGTTATGAAAATAAAGAACGTGGCAGCAGAGGCAGCCGTTTCTCGCGCATATTCATCAATCTGGGTGAAAAAGACGGATTGACTACACAAAAGCTAGTGCAGTTTATAGTAGAAAGTACTGATATAGACCCCAACATAGTGGAGCGTGTAACAGTGCGTGATCTCAGCAGTTTCTTTAATGTGCCAGGCGAAGCAGCTGAGCAGATTATAGAGCAGATGTCAAATAAAAAATTCAAAGGCCGCAAGGTGCGCCTTGAAGAAGCTGAGCAGAGCAAAGGTAGCTCTAGCGGCGGCGGTGGTGGCGAGTTTCGCGGCAAGCCAAGACCACAAGGTGGCAGCGGTGGCGGAAGCAGATATGGTAGCGGTGGCGGTGAAGGTCGTGGCCGTAGTGAAGGCGGTAGTGGATATGGCGGCGGTGGCGGCTATAAAGGCAAAAAGAAATACTAGAATAACTTTAGACTACATAACTAATAATCCCGCACCATTGTGCGGGATTATTAGTTAATGGTAAGAACCAATCAGCATATCAGTAGTGATCACTAAGGACAGCATGTACTATTGTTATTCTGCCATTCTGGTGATTTCGCTAGAGAACTTTCGGTTTTCAAAGAATGAATCCCAGCTTAAATTTTGAGAAGGTACGGTGTGCTGGCTCAGTATGGCCCTGTTGTCGGGGTAATATGCCCAAAATAGGGGTTGTTCTAAGGTGTTTACATTGGTGTTGGTTATTAGTACCACTGGTGCTATACCTAGTATACGGACAATTACCTTTTTAGAATCTTTAGTTTGAAGCCAATCTTCTTTTATTTTGAATTTAACGATTGCTTTGTTGAGTAGTTCCGCACTAATACACTCGTGATAAGTGCTGCCAAATGGGTCTTTTACGGTACGTGTCAGGGGTAATTGGTTAATATTGGCAGTTAAATCAGCGTAAGAGAGTTTAGTAGTGAAGCGATCATTTACAGCACTATATAGGGTGATATTGCCATTTTTAGCTTCGTTCATCAACACATCTGTGAGCGAAAGCGCATCATCGGTGCTAGTGATTAATGCTGTTTGTTTTTTGTCAGTTACAGGCACATCTCGCCATACACGTTTGCGCCACATTATGTCTTTCTCTTTTATTGGGGACCATGGGGTATAGTTGTTTTTAGGGGATGTAACAGTAGCCTGTGCCTTTACGCCGTGCGATAGGGCAGTGCTTGCCATAATAAGTAAAAAGGGCGCAAGTTGTTTTAGTTTCATGACGTACGAATGAATTATGAAAATAAGAATAAATTTCATAATCGACAAAAAGCAACCATTTCTCTTCTATTGCGCTACCACAAACAATTCGCTCGCTATGCGGTCGGCATAGAGTTTTCCTTTTGGGGTGAGGAGTAGTTTTTTGTCCTGTTGTATCATCCATTTTTTCTCCTGAAACAAATGGCTGCTGCGCTCTACTGTGGCTGCTGTGGTGGCATCGCAGAGGGTAGTGATGTGTGCTAGGTCGCAGCCCCACATGGTGCGCAGAGAGGTCATAATGTACTCGTTGAGGTGCTCGTAAGTGGTGAGTATTTCTTCCTCATAGTCAAGCTTAGCTTCTTGCAATATACTTTTGGTGTATAGCGTATTGTTTGCCACATTCCACCTACGGCGGTGTTGACCGTCGAACGAATGCGCCGAGGGACCTATGCCTAGGTAGGGTAATCCGCGCCAGTAGTTAGTGTTGTGTATAGCATACTTGCCCGCTGTAGCAAGGTTAGATATCTCGTAGTGTTTATAACCCATAGTGGGGGCTGTAGCCATTAGTATTTCCAGTTGGGCTGCTGACTGCTCCGTATCTACAGGGGCTGCCTTGTGGTGGGCAATGGCGTAGTGTAAAGCCGTTTTTTCTTCGACAGTAAGTGCATAAGCCGAGAAGTGTGGAATGCTGAGTTCTTTTACCCTACTCATGTTTTGTAGCCATGCGGCATCATTCATGCCGGGCACGCCATATATGAGGTCTATACTCAGATTCTCGAAGCCGGCATCTTGTGCTGCTTTTATAGCAGTATCTGCCTGCTGTGCATTGTGGGCGCGCTTCATGTAGCGCAGGTCTTCGTCTCTGAACGACTGTATGCCTATACTGAACCTGCTGACTGGTGTGCCCCTCAGCGACTTGAGATAAGCCTGACTGAGGTCGTCGGGGTTGGCCTCGAGGGTACATTCCTTGAGGTGTGCTACCGGGTAGTATTTGAAAATGGCATCGAATAGCCTGTTTATATCATCGGCACTTAGTAGCGATGGTGTGCCACCCCCAAAGTAGATGGTTTCGATAGTGGCACCTTGCAGGTATTCGCGTTGCATTTCTATTTCCTTTAGCATGGCTTGCAGCACCTCTTCTTTGTACCTAAGCGAGGTAGAAAAATGGAAATTGCAATACACACAGGCTTGTCTGCAAAAGGGTATGTGTAGGTAGATACCTGCGGTGGGTGTGGCACTGGGCAATACTGGCTGCATGGCACAAAGTTAGCCCTATAGTTTCATCAATGGTCTATGAATAGCCCACGTTATGCTGTAGCGGTTTTGCGCCGTTTGTTGATCATGTATACGGCTACTATGCCCAGTACGCCACCTATAGCAGTATGTAGCTGTATGCGCTCGCCTAGTAGCAGCCACGACGACACAGAGGCTGCCAGCGGGACCAAAAATATGAAACTACTGGCCTTCTCGGCACCCAGGCGGGTAGTGGCATAAAAGTACATGGTGGTGGCACCTGTGGTGACAATAGCCGAACCGAAAAAGAGATTGAGCCAAAACACTTTGTCTGTAATGAGTAGTGCCTGTTGCAGCTCGTGGAAATCAGCAAGCGGTAGCAGGCATAGCAATGTTATCAGGTATTGCCACAAACTGAAGCTAAGTGAAGAGCCGTACCTGCCGCCACGAGCGGTAAACTTGCTCATGATGGCCCATGTAGCCGCTGCTAGCAAAAAGAACAGATTACCACTTTGCAGCAAGCTGGCGGCATTGCCCCACACCTTGAGTAATATACAACCAGCCACTATGCCCAAACCCAACCCTATGGCCTCATTTCTGCCCGGTCGTCGCTTGTCTACCACTATGCCTACTGCATATGCCATAAGCGGATTGAGGATGGTGACCAATACGCCACCTGCACCAGGTGAGCCAGCCTTGAGCCCCCGAAAGAAGAAATAACTGTAAATAGCTAGTAACCCACCAGTGAGCAGCACAATAGGTATGCCTGCCCGCTGCACCCTGAAGCTGACGCGCATAGCCAGCAGCAACCCCACCATAGAAACGACTACTATGATGTATCTGTAGACAGAAAAATTGATAGCAGAGCAATAGTTGGTGAGCACCTTGCCTGATGGCCAGCTAAGCCCCCACAAAAACATACTGAATATTATGCCTGCTAATAACTGCTTCTCTGTTTCCGATTGATTTTTCATGTATAGCCTGTGAGTAATTCTGCTTAAGCTAAAGTCTCAAATGCAAATAAGTACCCTAAACTTTGTGTTGCTTGTTGCTTCAAAATTAACTCTTCTCAGCCCAACATCAAAGGTGTCGGATTGAATACCTATAAAAGGTAAAGGATTCCTGATATGGAATCCTTTACCTTTTATATCCGATAGTTGTTGTTCGCCGTTCCTTACTTCACTATGCTTAGTTTGGTAACACCGTATTTTATATGGTTGTTACCCATTTGCACAAAGAGTATAGATGTAGGCATAGCTTTAGGGAAATCTATGCTTACGGTATTGAAGCCCACTATTGCACGCACAGGTTGTTTGTACATTAGTTTGCGGGTCATGTCAGTAAATGTTACGTCCATATCTCTTTCTTCGTCGCTCACAAATTTTATCAGAAATGCACCTGTAGTAGGGTTGGGAGATACTGTTATCTCTTTCGATTGCAAAGCCTTTATGCTCTGTACAGCGGTAGGTGAAAAAGCCTGTTCATCAGCAAAAAAATCGAACTCAGTGTTCACACCATTTAACTCGAAAGTGTACACTACAGCCTTCACATCTTTAGGGTCAAATGGTGCTTTGATAAAGTCTGATGTAAAATCATCGAAACTGATCTGATAATTGCTACCTGCAGCAGTAAGTGGTATTGTGGTTTTATACTGGTCAGCAAACCTCACTACCGATTCTTTTATCATTCTTATTATCATTTTGCCTTCACCCTTTGCATACAGTTTATAAGATTTGTAAGCAGAAAGATCGGCAGGTACATGTCCGCCCTTCACAAATTTGTAGATCGATATGTAGTCGGTAGTTTTTGCAGTTACCCGTACACTCCTATACAGCGGAAACTCATCATCCCTGTATATTCTGTTATAATTATTGTTAGGTTTGAAATTCTGAATCTCAGTGTAGGTCTTGTCATAGTCCAGACTCCAGCCACCATCAGCCATGTATACATCATCTGTCAAGGTGTCGTCCATATAAAAATGACCCTCATACTCATATCCGTCATAGATGGGTATACTGAATTAGTTTGTTTCGCCGGCAGCAATATTGAACGGTATTATAAGCGAGTCTTCAGCAGCCTCTTCATTTATTTTTCTTATGAAGATGACCTTGGCATTATTGGACGCTCTCACACTGGTGATGTTGATGTTCAGCAGTTCTTTATTGCGAGTACCATAAGATAAGAATGCCTGAGGCAGTACAAAGTTGTTATCGGCCTGCTGCAGGGGCAAAAGCTGTAAGTAGCAACAAAACAAAAGATTGAAATAGTCTACGCATAAATCGATTTTTTAAAATTCTGTTACTACACATAAACTTTCTACGTACACGAAACAAATTTATAACAAATTATCAACATCAAACAAAATGGATACACCACTAGCAACGAAATTGCTATTGCGGTAGAATGGGTATACCCGATTACGTTAAACTATTTGAATTTCGCAATTTGTATACCAGCCGACAATTGAAAGGAAATTCCAAAAGTATATTTGCGAAAAATGTAACATTTATGAACACAAAACGTTTCTATCAACTCTTATTGGCAGTAGTAGCAATCTCTGCTTCTGTAAAAGCACAACCAGTGGCAAGAACCGTCATTGCTGAGCACTACACCAACACATATTGCAGTATATGTGCATCTCGCAATCCGGGTTTGTACACCAATCTGCGCAATCACCCGCAGGTATTGCATATAGCCTATCACCCTAGTGCACCTTATGCAGCATGCCCGCTCAGCATGCACAATGTGTCTGAAAACAATGCCCGAACCAATTTTTATGGCATTTTTGGTGGTACACCTCGGTTGGTGATACAGGGTAGTGTGATAAGTGCCAGTGCCAACTATGCCGATGCTGCGCTTTACACCTCTGTTCTAGGGCAAACAACTCCATTCGGTGTTACTGTTACACTTATGCCTCAGGGTGCAGATTCTGTTGTTACCAGAGTAGTAGTTAAGAAACATGATACCAGCTCCCTCACCTCCCTTCAGCTTTACGGTGCGCTGGCAGAAGATACCCTGTTTTTTACTGCTGCCAATGGCGAACCTCGGAGTTATGATGTGTTTCGTAGGGCAGTTTGGGGCAGTACCTCTCTCAGCATTACTGCACCTGCAGCAGTGGGCGACTCAGTAGTATTCAACCGCACCACAGCTGTAAATGCTGTTTGGGTGCGCAGCCGCATGTATGCAATAGTAATGCTACAAGATGATGATAAAAACATGCTTCAGGCTGCTCGTTCTGCGAATCTACCATCAGCAGCTGCCACACCGCACATGACAATGACAGGAAATGTAACTGCATTCCCCAATCCTGCCAATGACAAAATATGGGTAAAAGCTACCGATTCTGTTTTTCCACTTACTTACACCCTCTATGAGCCTACTGGCAGGCAAATACAACATGCTGTGTTAGAGCAAACACAATCTTACATTGATATTGCTGCTCTACCAAAAGGATTGTATACCCTGAAACTCAGCAATGGTGCCGCCTTTCAGGTCCTGAAAAATTAATGTTCTTCATTGGTCACTATCATCCTCCCGACCTCTGACCGCTACGTTCAGAGGTTGTTTTTTAGGTCTATACAGCACCAATACCCTGCATCCTACTCGTTTACTGTGCTACAATTATGCAAACCCATAACTATCCTCTATTTTTGGCAAATGTTATCTACAGACTTAACAGGAAAGACTGCCCTTATAGGTGGCAGCACACAAGGCATAGGGCTTGCATCAGCTCAGGCTATGGCAGCTTTGGGTGCCAGTTGCGTATTAGTATCGCGCAGCGAAGATAAGCTGAAAGCAGCCGTGGCCACACTTGCAGCCACAGTAGGGCAGCAGCACACCTATCTGGTGGCAGACTATGCCCAACCCGAACAATTGAGTAGCGTAGTTGCACAGTTCATAGCCACAAATCCAGTGCATATACTCATCAACAATACTGGTGGTCCATCCGGTGGACCCATTACTGGTGCCCAGCCCAGTGAGTTTTTGGCTGCTTTTAATCAGCACCTTATCTGCAATCACTTGTTAGGTACACTTGTAGTACCAGGCATGAAAGCTGCTGGTTATGGCCGCATCATCAACATTATTTCTACTTCTGTCAAGATTCCTTTAACGGGTTTGGGTGTGTCCAACACCATACGTGGTGCAGTAGCTTCATGGGCTAAAACTATGGCAAATGAGCTAGGGCAGTTTGGTATAACTGTCAACAATGTACTACCTGGCGCCACAGCTACAGAGCGATTGTCGACTATCGTTAGCAACAAATCAGCGAAATCTGGCAAAAACGAAGAAGAAATAGCTACTGAAATGATGAACGAAATACCTGCCCGTCGCTTTGGTAAACCCGAGGAAATAGCGTCAGTAGTAGCATTCTTGGCATCACCCGCAGCAGCGTATGTAAATGGGGTTTCTTTGCCTGTAGACGGTGGTAGAACGGGTAGTATTTAGCGGTTTATATCACTGATTTTGCTAAAAACATCAAAACTATGCTCCCAAAGACAATATATATATGATTGCAATTAAATGACAATATAACTGCTCTTTTTTAGTTTTTGTGCCTTAAAACTCGCTTTAAACCTTCAAAAATTAAACAAAACTGCAAAACTAGCGCTATAAATATTTTTTGCGTTTATACAATCAGAAAAAATTGTTTGTAAAATGGGGAAATCTTCAATCTCGCGCTTATTTTTGCTATCCCGAGTGTTAAGTGAAGCATAGAAATAACATAGTATTTGCAGGCGATTTGGGTCGTTTTTCCTGACAAAAAAATGACATTACAAATTGTGAGATAGTAAAATATCGGCTGAAAGCCGCGCCAGTATTGAGAAACATTTTTTACTAAATGTGTGTGAGTTTTGCAGATTGTGTTGTAGTTTTGCGTCGCTTTTATATAAAGGAAAGTTAATTTTCAAATTTATTCCTGTGCCAGAATCAATAAAGCCAATGTTCAGAAAATGCTTCCGTAGCGTACTATCGTTTATCGTAGTAATGCTGCTTAGTAATGCCGCAGTAATGGCAGCTCCAGATGGAAAAGCGCTGTTTATGTCTAATTGTGCCTCCTGTCACAATCCTATAAAGAAATCTACAGGACCTGCGCTTCAAAACATAGATAAGACATTCCCGAACAAAGAATGGGGATATAAGTGGGTGCGCAACTCTGCAGCCCTTATCGCAGCTGGCGATAAAACAGCTGTTGCGATATATAACGAGTACAACAAAACAGCGATGACCGCATTTCCTAACCTCTCTGACGAGGAGATAGATGCGATACTCCAATATGCAAACGACTATAAAGCTCCTGTAGCAGCTGTCCCTAATGCAGGTGCTGGTGGTGGCGCTCCTGCCGAAAGCAATGGCTGGTTGTACACTGTTATCACACTTTCGTTAGTGTTGTTAGTTATCATACTGTGGCGCGCTAACCAAGGTCTGCAACGTGCAGCAAATGAAAAAGATAACGTTCCTACTGAAAAAGAAATTCCTATCTACCGCAGCAAACTAGTAATTGCAGTTACTGCCATCTTAATATTCATATTCTCTGGTTATTGGTTAGTAAATGGTGCTGTAAACGAAGGTCGTCAGCAGAACTATCAGCCACTACAGCCTCTGTACTACTCACATAAAGTACACGCAGGCATCAACCAAATCAACTGTTTGTATTGTCATGCAGGTGCCGAAAAAAGCCGTCAGGCTATGGTTCCTTCTTCTAACGTATGTATGAACTGTCACAAACAGATCAATGCTTATACTGGTGAGACAGACCATCCACTCAAAACTGCTGAAGGAAAAGTGATCAACGGCACAGAGCAGATACAACTCCTTTACAAATATGCTGGTTGGGATCCTGTAAAAAATGCTTACAATCGCGATGCCAAAGGAAACATCTTAGCTACGCCTATACAGTGGGTTAAAATTCACAACCTTCCAGACCACGTATACTTCAACCACGCTCAGCACGTAAAAGTGGGTCAGGTACAGTGCCAGCAGTGTCACGGTAACATAGAAGAAATGGACGAAGTATATCAGTTCGCTCCTCTATCTATGGGCTGGTGTATCAACTGTCACCGTCAAACGGAGGTTCAGTTTACCAACAACAACTATTACAGCATCTTTACCAAATACCACGAAGAATTGAAATCAGGTAAGCGTACTAAAGTTACCGAAGCTGATTTGGGTGGTTTGGAGTGCCAGAAGTGTCACTATTAACAGCAGAAGAGTACAACTCACAGGTATTGAGAGGTACACAGATAGTACAAAGCCAGAAGTAAGCGTGGTATAGCCACACTAGCTACGGCAACAGGTGGAAAGTATCATGTAACATTGATAGAGCCTGATATTATTATTGGAATTTGAATTTGAAATTGCTTTATGAGTCAAAAACAATATTGGTCGGACCTGCAGGATCTCAAGAATATCGCTACTAATACAGAAGTAGCGGACAATGAGTTTAAGGAAGAATTGCCATTCGACTTGAGCGATAGTGTATTTGGTGCTACTACGCCCCGCCGCGACTTTTTAAAGTTTCTCGGCTTTAGTACACTAGCTGCTACACTGGTGTCTAGTTGCGAAATGCCTGTTCGTAAAGTGATTCCTTATGCTATCAAGCCAGAAGATATCACTCCGGGTATTCCCAACTATTATGCTTCTACATTTGTAGACGGTGGCGATTATTGTTCTATTGTTATCAAAACAAGAGAAGGTCGCCCGATAAAAATTGAAGGCAATGAAATGTCTGCAATTACTAAAGGTGGTACCTCTGCAAGAGTACAGGCTTCTGTATTGGGTCTTTACGACAAGGCAAGACTCAGACACCCAATGGCTGATGGCAAAGAAGTAACATTCGAAGCTATTGACCGTGTAATAAAAGAAGGAATCGCTGGCAAACCAGGTTATTTGGTTACCGGTTCTATCATGAGCCCTTCTTCTAAAGAAGTTATCAATCAGTTTTTGGCTAAGTATACCAACGTAAAGCACGTTGTATATGACGCAATATCATACTCAGGTATGCTTCAGGCAAACGAAGCATGTTATGGTAAGCGTGTATTGCCAGGTTATCATTTCGAAAAAGCACAAACTATATTTAGCTTAGGGGCAGATTTCCTTGGTACTTGGTTATCGCCTATAGAATATGCTAAAGGATTTTCTGCTGGACGTAAGATAAGTGCCAAAAATCCTACCTTATCTAAATTGTATCAGGTAGAAGCTATGCACACCATTACTGGTGCTGCTGCTGATGAGCGTGCTACTTGCCGCCCTTCTGAGATGGGCGCTGTAGCTGTAGCGTTGTACAATGCTGTAGCAAACGGTACTCAACCATCGCTTAAAAGTGCTGCACTCAACAAATTAGTAACCGCCGCCGCTGCCGACCTCAAAAAAGGTAATGGTATGGTGATAAGTGGTAGCAATGATGTAAACGTACAAATCGTTATCAATGCTATCAACGATAAAATAGGTGCAAACGGTGTAACCGTTAACTGGGTTACTACCAGCAACTACAGACAAGGTATAGACAAAGATGTAGCTGACATGGTAGCTGCTATGGAAGCAGGTACTGTGGGTTCTGTAATATTACACGGTGTAAACCCTGTATACGATTATCTGGACGGTAAGAAGTTTGCAGCTGCTATGGCTAAAGTGCCAGTATCTGTGTCTTTCGCTGACCGTCTCGACGAAACCGCACAGAAATGTAAATACATCATACCAGATCATAACTTCCTTGAAAGCTGGGGTGATGCTGAGCCAAGAGCTAACTATTACAGTCTGATGCAGCCAGGTATCAGTCCTCTGTTCAAAACACGTGCATTTCAGGATTCATTGATGGTTTGGATGGATGCTAACCAGACGTACGCTGACTATTGGAAGTTATACTGGGTCACTCGTATAGGTAGCCAAGCCAACTTTGACAAAGCTTTACAAGACGGAGTTATAGAGCCAGCAGGCGAAATGGCAAACGGCACACTAGCTTTCATAGGCAATGTAGGTGCAGCTGTAAGTGCTATACAGGCTATGAAGCCCGCCTCTGGTGTAGAAGTAGTAGTGTATCAGAAAGTAGGTATAGGTTATGGTGGTGCATGGAGCAACAATCCTTGGTTGCTGGAAATGCCAGACCCAATAACAAGAGCCGTGTGGGATAACTACCTCTGCGTATCTCCTAAGCGTGCAAAAGAATTGGATGCCGAATTGAATGGCTTCAACGAAGTTGAGACGAAAAAGAAAGTTGCAAAGGTTACAGGTGCTAATGGTTATACTGTAAATCTTCCTATAATAGTGGTGCCAGGTATGCACAACGATGTTGTAGCTATAGCTACAGGCTTTGGTAGAGATGCTAAAGTAGGTCGTGCTGCTGCTAGCGATGCTACGAAAGGTGGTAAGAATGCTTATCCTTTTACAGCATTTAATGGCAACACAGTTGACTTTTACTCATCAGTGAAAGTTGAAAAAACTACAGAAATGTATGAAGTAGCTATACTGCAAACACACAGTAGCTACGAAGGTCGCCCTATCATACACGAGTATACGCTTGCTAAATTCAAAGAAGATCCTAAAGAATTGCAGAAAGAGCGTGGTAGTGAAATGTCACACTTTGAGCATGAGCCTTGGGATAAAAATGCACACCATGGTGGTGAAGCATTAGCTACTCCAGATATGGAAGATGGCTACCGCAAAAACGGTACACTCTATCCGGTTCAGCCTTTCGAAGGTTTGAAATGGGGTATGTCTATAGACCTTAACACTTGTACCGGTTGTGGTGCTTGCGTTGTAGGCTGTATGGCAGAAAATAATATATCGGTAGTAGGTAAATACCATGCACTAAGAAGTCACGAAATGCATTGGTTGCGTATCGATCGTTATTTCAGCGGTATGCCAGATGATCCAGATACTATCCAGACTGTGTTCCAACCTATGCTTTGTCAGCATTGCGACAACGCGCCTTGCGAAAACGTTTGTCCGGTTTCTGCTACCAATCACAGTTCTGAAGGTCTTAACCAAATGGCTTACAACCGTTGTATCGGTACCAAGTATTGCGCAAACAACTGTCCTTATAAAGTACGTCACTTCAACTGGATGGATTGGAACGGTGCAGATGCATTTGCCGACAACCTGTTTGAAGACGACCGTCGCGATGACATCAATGATGACCTTACGCGTATGGTGCTCAATCCAGATGTTACTGTTCGTAGCCGTGGTGTAATGGAAAAATGTTCTTTCTGCGTTCAGCGTCTGCAAGATGCTAAGCTTACAGCTAAGAAAGCAGGTCGTCCGTTGA
>JBIKKS010000460.1:0-5367 GCA_044360235.1 Flavipsychrobacter sp.
CGGATACATATGTAACGGTGGTACAGTTAACTTAACAGCTAATCCTGCTAACGGTGCTACTACTTTTGCTTGGAGTGGTCCTGGTTTATCTTCTTCTACATCAGAAAATCCTACCGCTACTCCTACTGTAACAAGTACATATTCACTGACTGTAACTAATGGTACTGCTATTTCTGGTTGTTCACCTTCTACAATCTATACTACTACAGTTTCTGTTAATGCAACACCAGCTGCTGCTCCTACCAACAATGGTTATATCTGCGCTGGCGGTACTGTGAATCTTACAGCCAATCCTTCTGGTGGTGCAACAACATTTGTATGGAGTGGTTCTTCCATTTCATCAGCATCTGCTGCTAACCCTACTGCTACACCAGTGGTTACTAGTATATATTCACTAACTGTCAGTGACGGAACCTCACGTTCTGGTTGTGCTCCATCTACAATTTATACTACCTCTGTTACAGTAAACACAGCACCTACAGCTGCCCCCACTAACAGTGGTCCTATCTGTATTGGTGGTACGGTGACACTAACTGCCAATGGAGCCGATGGTGCTTCTGTATTCAATTGGAGTGGTGCTGCTCTTTCTGCTACTACAGGTGCCAGCACATCGGCCATGCCTACAGCTTCTACAGTTTATTCATTAACTGTTACTGATGGTTCTGGTCGCTCTGGTTGTGCTCCATCTACTATTTATACTACGTCAGTTACTGTCAACAGTATACCTACTGCAGCCCCTACCAACAATGGTTATATCTGTAATGGTGGTACTGTTACACTGAGTGCCAACCCATCGGGTGGTGCAAGTGCATATAGCTGGAGTGGACCATCATTATCTGCTACTAACGTAGCCGGCCCTACTGCTACACCTACGGTTACCAGTACTTATTCTCTAACGGTATCTGATGGTACATCTGCTTCAGGTTGTAGTCCAACTACGGTTTATACTACTACAGTTACTGTAAATAATACACCTTCTGCTGCTCCTACCAACAACGGTTATATCTGCGTAGGTGGTACAGTAACCTTGACAGCTAATCCTGCCGATGGTGCCAACACGTACGCGTGGAGCGGTCCATCGTCATATAGTGCTACAGCTGCTAACCCCACTGCCACGCCTACAGCTACCAGTGTGTATTCACTCACTGTTAGTGATGGTAGTACGCAACCTGGTTGCTCTCCAGCCACAGTGTACACTACATCAGTTACTGTTAATCCAACCCCTATAGCAGCTCCTACAAACAACGGACCTATTTGTAATGGCGTATCAGTAACGCTTACCGCTAATCCATCTGGAGGTGCTACTGCCTACAACTGGAGTGGTTCTTCATTGTCAAGTGCATCAGCTGCCAACCCTACAGCTACGCCTTCAACAGGTGTTCACGTATATTCATTGACAGTAAGCGATGGCAGCACTCAATCGGGTTGTGCACCATCCACGGTTTACACTACTAGTGTTACGGTTAATCCATCACCAGCAGCAGCTCCCACCAACAGTGGTCCGATCTGTGTAGGTGGTACAGTTACCCTTACTGCTAACCCATTTGGTGGAGCAAGTGTATATTCTTGGAGCGGTCCATCATTATCGTCAACAACTGTAGCTAACCCTACTGCTACACCTACTGTTACCTCAGTATACTCACTGACCGTAACAGATGGCAGCGGAGCAGCAGGTTGTGCACCAGCTACTATTTATACTACTTCAGTAACGGTTAAGAGCAAGCCAATAGCCGCTCCTACCAACAATGGTTATATCTGCATAGGTGGCACAGCTACGCTTACAGCTAATCCATCTGGCGGTGCCAATACGTACTCTTGGAGCGGTCCTTCATCATTTGCATCAGCATTACAAAACCCCACTGCTACACCTACTGTTACTGGTGTTTATTCATTGACAGTGAGCGATGGTACAGCGCACAGTGGTTGTGCTCCTGCCGATGTATATACAACATCAGTAACCGTAAACGCCACCCCAATAGCAGCACCCACAAACAGTGCTCCTATATGTGCTGGTGGTACGGTGACGCTTACTTCAAATGGCAGTGGTGGTGCTAGCGCCTACAACTGGACTGGTTCATTATTGTCATCAGCTACGGCTACCAATCCTACCGCTACACCTACCGCTACTACTATCTATTCACTAACAGTTAGCGATGGCAGCACTCAACCTGGTTGTGCACCATCTACCATATACACTACAAGTGTCACTGTTAAGTCTACACCAGTAGCAGCCCCATCGAACAATGGATATATCTGTATAGGTGGTACGGTTGCCTTTAGTGCTAACCCATCAGGCGGCGCCAATACGTATTCATGGAGTGGCCCTGCATCTTTTGCATCAGCGTTAGAGAATCCTACAGCTACCCCTACAGTAACTGGAGTGTATTCATTAACAGTGAGCGATGGCACTACCGACGATGGCTGTGCTCCATCAACTATTTATACTACAACTGTTACTGTAAATGCTACCCCTGTAGCTGCACCTACCAACAGTGGTACTATCTGTAACGGAGGTACTTCGGTACTTACTGCCAATGGCAGTGGAGGTGCTAATACATACAACTGGAGCGGTACATCACTGGGTAGCAGCACATCTGCTATCACCAGTGCTACTCCTGGTGTAGGCACACATGTTTATTCATTGACTGTGAGCGATGGAAGTACTCAGCCAGGTTGTGCGCCATCTACAATATACACCACAAGTGTTACAGTAGACCAAGCGCCTACATTAACCAATGCTACCAATGATGGTCCTGTGTGCGAAGGCATCACAGTGAACTTCTCTGCAAACGGAGCAGCGAACGTTGCAGGCTATTCATGGAGCGGTCCTGTATCAGTTACTAATCCGCTTACGGCTACACCACACATAAGCGCAGCTACTACAGCCGCAACAGGTGTGTATACAGTAACGGTAAACAATGGAGCGGGATCTGGTTGTATAGCTACTTACACCACATCAGCCACGGTAAATGTGGTGCCATCGGTAGCCAGCATTACCCCATCTACTACTAATATGTGCGTAGGTACACCACTTACGCTTACCGCGGGAGCAGCGAGCGGAGTAGGTGCTATCACATCTTACAACTGGAGTGGACCTAACAGTTACAGCACTACAACAGCTACCAACAGTGCTACGTTCACCCCTGCTACTACAGCAGCAAGTGGCGTATATACTTTGTCAGTAACTTACCCTGGCACTGGTTGTACTAGCCCAATTGTTACTTCATCATCTGTAACAGTAAATAATCTTCCTACTATAGCAAGTCTTGGTGTTTCACCATCGGTATTGTGTGCAGGCGCGGTGTTATCATTAACAGGTAACGGTGCTACGGGCAGCGGCTCACTAGTGTCTTACAATTGGAGTGGACCAGGTAGTTACAGCAGCACCACGGCAGGTTCTGTACAGTTATATACTACACCTAATGCAGGTGCATCTGGCATCTATTCTGTAAGTGTAACCTACACTGGTACAGGATGTACTAGCAATGCAATAGCAGCTACCACAACGGTTACCGTTAATCCATTGCCACTGGTATATGGTATCACTGGTGGAGGTTCGTATTGTTCAGGCGGTACAGGTGTTAATATAGGTTTAGATGGATCAGAAAGCGGAATATTATATCAATTGTACAATGGCTCATCTGCGGTTGGTGTGCCTATGGCTGGTACTGGCAGTACTATCGATTTCGGCTTAATAACAGCAGCAGGCACCTATTCAGTATTGGCTACCAATAGTGTAAGCTTGTGTACAAGACCTATGTCTGGCAGCACTACAGTTGCCGTAGGTTCTGTACCTAATGCCTATACAGTTACTGGTGGCGGTGGCTATTGTGCTGGTGGCACTGGCGTAAGTATAGGTTTGTCTTCTTCCGACTTTACAGTTGTATATCAGTTGTATCGCGATGGCGTTGCTATTGGTAGTCTGTTTAGTGGTACTGGAGCAGCATTTAGTTTTGGATTAAATACGGTTCCTGGCAGCTATACTGTTATAGCTAATCCTAGTGCAACCTGCGCTCGTACCATGAATGGTAGCGCTTCCATCACAATTAACCCATTACCCAATGTTTATAACATTACTGGCGGCGGTGCGTATTGCGCAGGCGATGCCGGTGTACATATAGTACAGGATTTCTCTGTAGTAGGCATCAGCTATCAGTTGTACCGTGGTGCTACATTAGTTGGCAGTCCATTTGCAGGAGCAAGTTCAGGTCTTGATTTTGGATTGATCACAACAGCGGGTACGTATTCCGTACTGGCCACCAACATCACTACATCATGTACAAGTGCGATGTCAGGTATGCCTGTAGTGAGCATCAATACATTGCCTACTGTGTTTACGGTAAGCGGTGGTGGCAGCTATTGCAGCGGTGATGCAGGCGTAGCTATCAATCTATCTGGTACAGAGTCTGGAGTTAACTACCGTGTATATCTGGGTAGCACAGCCGTAGGCAGTGTGGTATCTGGTACTGGTTCGGCATTAACGATGGGTACTTATACTGCTGCTGGTACCTACACCGTAAAAGCTACGAATGCGACCACCTTGTGCGAGAACACCATGAGTGGCAGCGCTACAGTAAGTATCAACAGCTTGCCGACAGTATATACTGTATCAGGCGGCGGTACTTATTGTTCACTGGATAGCGGAGTACACATAGGATTGAGTTTTTCACAATTAGGCGTAACTTATCAGTTATACAATGGATCTACCGCAGTTGGTAGTCCGTTATCGGGCGCTAGTTCAGGTCTTGATTTTGGTTTGATAACCGCAGCAGGAACGTACACAGTAGCAGCGGTCAACACCAGCACGAGCTGTGGCAGTAATATGAGCGGCAGTGCTACGGTAGTGGTTAATCCATTGCCAATAGCGTACACTGTAACTGGCGGCGGCACCATCTGCGAAGGTGGCGGCGGACTGAGTATAGGTCTTACTGGTTCTAACACAGGCATCAGCTATCAACTATACCGTGGCAGCACGATAGTAGGTAGTGCTATCAGCGGCACTGGTCTACCATTGAACTTCGGCGTTCAGTCAACAGGCGGTGTATATTCTGTACAAGCTACCAACACGCTTACTAGTTGCGTAAACGGCATGAGCGGTACTGGAGTGATTACGGTTAATGCAGCCCCTACGTTGTTCACCATGACAGGTGGCGGCAACTACTGCGTAGGCAGTGCAGGTGTAGCGGTAGGGTTATCAGGTTCACAGACTGGCGTACTGTACCAGTTGTACAATGGAGCCTCGTTTGTGGGTAGCCCAGTATCTGGCACCGGTGCAGCCTTAGACTTCGGCGTACTGACTACTGGCGGCACGTATACCGTAATGGCTACCAACAGTGTATCCTTCTGTACGCGCACTATGAGCGGTAG
>JBIKKS010000172.1:0-5364 GCA_044360235.1 Flavipsychrobacter sp.
TAATGGCACTGGACTTACCCAGCACACCTACGAAGACCTGATATACAAAAAGGGTGCTACCGGTCTAAAAAACATTGTAAACCGTATTAAGTCTATTAATGCGACTATACTTTTCTATCAAGAGCAAGATGGAGGGTACAAAATAGAATTAAACGTTCCGTTACAAACTAAAGAAGCATGAGCAATATAAAATACATCATAACAGACGACCACAAAATCTTTAGGCATGGGCTGAAATATGCACTCAGTGACGACCCTCAGCTACAATATGTAGGTGATGCAGAAAATGGAATAGAACTAATGGCACTGCTAAAAACTACTCAGCCAGATGTGATATTACTAGACCTGAAGATGCCTGAGATGGATGGCATAGAAGCTATAAAACAAATAAGACCCTTGTACCCTGATGTGCGTATACTGATGCTGACATCGCACGACGATGAACACTTTATACTGCACCTAATAGAGCTGGGAGCGAATGGCTATCTGATAAAAAATGCCGAACCAAACGAGATTAAAAAAGCTATTCGTTTTGTGTATAATCAGGGCTACTACTTCAACGATCTGATGAACAATGCTATGCTGAAGAAACTTTCTTCAATTAGTACTCCCGGCAAACCATTGAACTCCGCAGATAAAACACCGGCAGATAAAATAACAACACCGGTAAAGCTTAATGATAGAGAAACAGAGGTGCTGAAAGGAATATGCAACGAACTAACGACGGCCCAGATAGCAGAGCAACTATTTCTGAGCCCACGCACAATAGAGGGTATACGCACTACACTGATAGATAAACTGGGAGTAAAAAATGTGGCTGGCCTGGTGGTGTATGCCATAAAAAATGGTATAGTAGAGTAAACGCTAAACCGATACTCAAAAAAGAACAGTACGATATTGTGAATGTACCTAGATGTAGCTACTTGCATACATTGTGTTAATAATAGACCCATAGAGGCAACACATCGTATTGCTGCACATTAATCAGTAATTTCACAATCCAAAATCGACACAAATGGTAACCAAGCAATATAAAGCATCATTACTTATAGCTGAAGACGAAGAGAGCCTGAGAGAAGCATTGAAGTTGAATATGGAGCTGGAAGGCTATGAGGTAACCACTGTTGACAATGGTCCGGGTGTAATAAAAGCAGTAAAAAACGAGTACTTCGACCTCATAATACTAGACATAATGCTGCCCGATATGGATGGCATAACGGTATGCGAAACCATACGTATGCAGCACAATGATGTGCCAATACTGTTTCTTTCGGCACGCAATAGCAGTGCAGACAGGGTAGAAGGTCTGAAAAAAGGTGGCGATGACTACCTAACCAAACCCTTCAACCTAGAAGAGCTACTGCTGCGGGTCGATAAACTGGTTACAAAAAATAAAAAAATAAAAGAACCACAAACTATCAATGATGTTTATGAGTTTGATGGCTGTGTAATAGACTTTGGCGCACACGAGTGTGTAGACAAAGACGGCGAAAAAAGAGAGCTGAGCAAAAAAGAAGCTGCACTGCTACGCTTGCTCACAGAACATGAAGGCGAGGTAGTTTCGCGCGAGCAGATATTGCAAATAGTGTGGGGCTATAACGTATACCCTACCACACGCACGATAGACAACTTCATACTTAACTTCCGCAAGTTTTTTGAACGTGATAGCCGCAATCCCCGTCACTTTCACTCTATCAGGGGAATAGGATACAAGTTCACCAAATAAGCAGCATTCAGGATAGTCTGAATAGAGCTATAAAGCGCTCTATTCAGGCCACTCATATTCACGTTGCACCACTTTTTTCACCTTGTACACCAGTGCTAGCGTAGCTGGGCACAGCATCATATTGGTTTTGTACATGGTGTTGTAGTCGTCAAATGGTTTTTTGTTGTGGTGCGGAAACTCGGCACAGTCGGCAGGGCGCACCTCGTATATACTACACATATTGTTGGGGGCCAGAAACTGGCAGGGCTGGGTAGTATTTACCCAATCGCCCGACTCTTTTTCTTTATACAGCCATTTGTCTCTAAATTCCCTGACTGTCATATTGAGGTGCGCTGCTACTCGGGTTATGTCTCGCTTGCTGAATGTGGGAGTCATGGTTTTGCAGCAGTTGGCACAGCTAGTACAGTCAGTTTCTGCCCATACTTTAGCATCGGCTTTGTCTACTATCTCTTGCAGGTCTGGTGGCAGCAGCTCGTCTAGTTGGTCCAGAAATTTAGACAACGACTTTTTCTTACGGGCTGCATTGGCTGCAAATTTTTCTAAATCCATTTTGGATGGGTTGTAGTATGCGCAATTTGGAAAAATAACACTAAAACGTTTCTGGTCCTCTTTTTTCTTTCAGGTAGTTGCGCTCTGCTGGTGTATAATCCTCTGCCCAGTCTTCGGGCAATGGCGTGCTATGCTTCAGCAGCATATAAAATGCACCTACAAACACCAATACCCCTGCGGCCACTATACCGTAGTACACACCACCCTGCTCTGTAATTTTGTCTATACTATCGCCACCTATGTAGTGCAGCACTATCTGGGCACCATTAAAAAACATATGCGCCACTATACTACACCATAAAGAACCAGTAAGCTGATATATAAATGCCAATAAGCTGCCAGCTAGGAAGATGGGCAGATACCCATAAATGTTGGTGTGCGAGTAAGAGAACACCGCTGCCGTAAACAGTATAGGGAATAACATGGTGCGGCTACGCTTGCGTGCAAAGCGCATGAGTGTACCCCTGAAGAACAGCTCTTCACCCACAGCAGGTATGATAGCCATGACCACAAAAGTGCGCAGAAAATCGGTGATTGTGGGCATTTTCAGGTAGGCACGCATTATGTTGTCATTCACCGCTTGAGCAGCTTTTACCTTCGCCCCAAAGTCTATTTGTCCTATTAGGTTTTCTATCAGTATAAGTATGGGCATAGCACCTGCCATTACCAGTACTACCAGTAGCATTTGCAGTGGTTTGCCGGGCTTGCGTAGCCCCAGATAGGCAGCAGGCTCGGGGTGTGCCAGATAGGCAAATGTAGCGGCAGGAAGCAGGAAGATAAACAGGTTTTGGATACCCTGCACCACGAGGCTGGTATGTATCAATTTTGCTGGGCTTTGTGCTGTAATACCCGCTAGATCGGCAATGGCAAAACCAGAAAGCTTAGGAAACACACCCAGTACTATAGCTCCTATACTGGACATAAAAGTGAAAGACATCAACAAAAACAACAACAATTGCATGCCCCACGGGTAGGTACGAAAATACTTCATAATTATAACCAATAACAGATTGTAAAGGTAACAGATAGCCAGCTAACCCCAACAATAGAAAAATGAGTGTTACAAAATACTTTATAACTCCACGTAAATCGCTTAGCGCGCTGTTAGTGAAGGTATATTCATGAGTGTACCGTAGGAAAGGTTATTTACTCACTATTTTGCCATCTTGCATTACCAGGGTGCGGTCGGTCATTTTGGCCAGGTTGTCGTTGTGGGTAATCATTACAAATGTCTGACCAAATTTCTCGCGCAATTCCAGAAACAGCTTGTGCACCAGATGGGCATTTTCACTGTCCAGATTGCCTGTGGGCTCATCTGCCATTACTACAGATGGGCGGGTGACCAATGCACGTGCTATTGCTACTCTTTGCTGCTCGCCACCAGATAGCTCTGATGGTTTATTATTTAATTTGTTGCTCAGACCCACTATAGCCAGCATTTCAGCCGCTTGCTCTGCCGCTTCTTTTTTGTCTGTGCCCTTTATCCATAGGGGCATACATACATTTTCTATGGCACTAAACTCTGGTAATAAATGATGAAACTGAAACACAAATCCTATATGTGTGTTTCTAAACCTAGCTTGTTTGCGAGCAGGTAGTTGCAACATATCTGTATTGTCTATGAGCACACTGCCACTGTCGGCTTTGTCTAGCCCACCCAGCAAGTGCAGCAATGTGCTTTTACCCGCACCAGATGGGCCTACTATAGACACGATTTCACCTTTGTGCACCGTCAGCGACACATCATTCACCACTGTCAGGGCTCCATATTTTTTTAAGAGGTTTTTGGCTACAAGCATAAGTTACAGAGGTGCAAGTTATCTATAAATTCTATTACTATTCATGGGTTGGAAGAGTTGGTGTAACACTTCAGGCAATTTTTGTGTTTTTCTGCACCTTTCAGTTGATGCCTGTAGAACGACCCATTATTGTAGACAATTCCTTTTGATAACAAAAACTTTAATTCCACTCCCTAAAAATTGTGTTTTCGTTTTTGATTTTTCCCTTACATTTGCGTGAATTGATAAAAAATCTAAACTTACTATAATATGTTTTGGACATTAGAACTTGCATCACACCTTGAAGACGCTCCATGGCCTGCCACCAAAGATGAGCTGATAGACTACGCAATCCGCTCAGGTGCACCGCTGGAGGTAGTAGAAAACCTACAGGAACTGGACGACGAAGGAGAAATTTACGAAGGCATAGAAGACATTTGGCCCGATTATCCTACACAGGAAGATTTCTTCTTTAACGAGGACGAATATTGATCATTGTTGCAGAAACCTGCATTTTTGCATTTCGCATAAATAACAAACCCACCATATGGTGGGTTTGTTGTTTATGCATCTACGCACTTTTTTAGGCTTTTATGTAGCCGCCATAGGTGAGCCCCAGTATAACTATCCCTACTATTATCCTGTATATACCAAACGCTTTGAGGCTGTTTTTCTGCACATATTGTATAAAGGTCTTGATGGCTATGAGTGCCACTACAAAAGCTATTATGTTACCCACGCCCAGCATCATGAGGTTGTTTTTGTCTTGCAGCATTTCTGGGTGTTCCTTTACTGCTTTCAGCAGTTTATAACCAGTAGCTGCCATCATAGTAGGCACAGCCAGAAAGAACGAAAACTCAGCAGCAAACCTTCTGGTAAGCCCCTGCTGCATGCCGCCTATTATTGTGGCTGCACTGCGACTAGTGCCTGGTATCATGGCTATAACCTGCCACATACCTATAAAAAAACTCTTCTTAAAACTCAGGTTTTCTTCGTGGTCTGTACTGCTCTTTCCAAATAGTTTTTCTACAAAAAGCAGTATGACACCTCCCACAAGTAGCGCT
This sequence comes from Flavipsychrobacter sp., assembly GCA_044360235.1. Taxonomy (GTDB): domain Bacteria; phylum Bacteroidota; class Bacteroidia; order Chitinophagales; family Chitinophagaceae; genus Nemorincola. The sequence goes on from JBIKKS010000172.1 coordinate 5,118, forward strand.
ATAGCTACTGTAGTGGGGCTCTCTAGCAGTTCATCAATCTTGTCTGAAAACAACTTGCCAAAAACCAAAGCAGGAAAAACTGCCACTATAAGTTTTAGGTAAAAGTCTAAACGTTTGAGGTCAAAGAACTTTTTCCAGTAGAGCACTACTACCGACAGTATGGCACCGAGCTGTATACATACTTCAAACAGGCGAGTGAACTCACGTTCCTGTTCGGTAAAGACCTTGTTAGGATTCATGATTGCAT
>JBIKKS010000174.1:0-5347 GCA_044360235.1 Flavipsychrobacter sp.
AATGCTGTTACCTCTTTCTTTAGCCAACCTCATAGTATGCCATAGTAACAATGACATAGCCCGATAACTATTGGTATCGGGGTTTTGTCCGCCCATGAAATAATAGCTGGTGTTTTCGTCCCACATTGCCCATACTATCGCCTGTATACGCTTATCGGGTGTTTTGGCCACCCACAGAGCTGTGGAGTTATTGGCAATACCTGCATCCATTATACGCTGGAGGTCGCGGAGGGAATATTTGAAAGACTTTCCCTTTTTCTCTAGTGTATTTTTTTGGAATTTGTATAAGTCTTTGAGGTGCTCGGGCGAGTTGGTGACTGTAACTTCACTTTCTGCAATGCGTATATTGCGGCGCACAGCATCTTTCATGTTGGTAAGGAGCGTTTGCTCATCCTCGTTTAGTTCCAGCAGAAAGGTCTGTTGTACCTGAGCATTGAGTTTGTGTAGCTTAAAGATACCCGCCTGCTTGACACCCGGCTGAATAGCGAGGTTCCAAACCGGTGCCTTAGGTATTTGTTTGATAAGCTCCGCTATAGTTTCGTGCTCGTAACTGTCATTATTACTTTCCTTGAGGTCGTGCGGCAAAAAAACTAATGGCCCTAAGTAAGGTGTGAGCATGGGTGTGCGAATAAGTGCTACACCTAGTTTGCTTTCTACAGGGTAAGGCCAAGCACCTGCGATGTGCTCCCCTTTTTTAGCTATGGCTACATCCCAACTTTTGCATACCGTATCGAGCCACCAAGGTTGGCAAAATACAGGTATCCCTTTTCGTTGACTACACAGTTTTTTGTAAATGTCTTTGTTATTCATTTTGTACTGAATATGATTTAAAATTTTTTACTGTTTTTGCTTAACGAACATGCTATTTTATCAACATGCTATTTTACTTAAATTGTAAGACTTTAGCAGGTTGTATGCGGCGAATATACAAAGTAGGCAACCACATACAAAATACACACAACACCAAAGTGAGTAAATCGACCGAAGCTACCTGCCACCAAATAACCTTGACCGGCACATAACGCATGTAATAAGAGTCTTCTGGCAACTTAAGGAATCCGTAATGCAGTTGTAAAAAACAGATACCCAGTGCCAACAAATTGCCCAATAAAATACCCGAACCACCTACTATAGCTGCAATGCTCAGGAATACTGCCCTTGTGGTTTCGAACGGCATACCCAAAGCCTTGAGTAAACCTATCATGGCAGCACGGTCTACAATAATTATAAGCAGTGCTGCCCCCAAGTTGATGATAGCAACTATGGCCATGATGGCTATGAGTATGGCACTGTTGACCCCTTGTAGCTCTATCCAGTCGAAAATGAAGGTATAAGTACCTACTGTAGTGTAAGATGCCAATGGTGCATTGATAAGATTGTAATGGATATATGCGGCTACGGTATCGGCAAAATCGGGATTGGAAAGATCGAGTTGGTAACCGTTTATACTATCGGCAGTCCAGTTATTGATACGCTGTAACAGACGAATGTCGCAGACTGCATAATATTTGTCCATGTCCTCCATACCACTGTGGTAGGTGCCACTCACCCTTACCCGGCGAATGCGTGGAATGCCATTGTCTATAAAATTGAGTTGAATAGTATCGCCGGGTTTAGTGTTGAGCCTATCTGCAGTGGTGCGAGAGAGAATAATTTCTTTAGCATACTCAGAATCGGAGTAGTTGATAGCGTTGCCAGCGGTAGTGATGCCAGACTGGAAACGATAATTTTTGTTGACTCCCTTAAGTTGCACCCCTTCCAGCAGCCCATTTGCCTGCAAAATAACAGGGCGAACGGCATAGGGTGTCACAGCCACTACATGCGGAATACGCTGCATACTGCTGATAAGTGCGGCATCGGAGTAGATGGGCTCTGCAAAACCTACGGATGCTGTAGATGCCTCATTGAAGGGGCGCACCTGTACATGCCCCATGAAGCCAAACAGTTTCTCAGAAATGGCATGTTTGAAACCAGTAACCACGGCCAGCGAAAGTATCATAACTGCTACACTAAGCGCAGTAGCTACTATAGCCAGCCTAATGATAAATGAAGAGAAAGTTCCCTTCTGCTTTACCAGATATCGGCGTGCTATGAAAAATGATACATTCATGAATGGGAAAAAGCTATGACTGGTATTAGTGAAAGAAAATAAAAAAGAGTTTAGAGAAAACTATCAAAAGAAGTAAACATTGGGGCAAAAGTAAATCATTTAGTAGTTGAATATCACTAAGGGAATGAAGTGCAATGGATAGTATAATTTGCTGATTGCATATTTCAGATTAATTTCACAGCCGATTTACACCAAATTAACATTAGAACTTATTTAACTTACAGCACAAAGCAGTTACTCACAGTCACAAAGTAGTGTAGCTGCAAGCAATACACCCAAACTAAAAAACAACTGATATGAAACACGTATACATGTTTCCCGGACAAGGAGCACAGTTTCCGGGAATGGGGAAAAACCTCTACGAACAAAATACTGCAGCAAAAGAGCTTTTTGAACAAGCTAATGATATACTGGGATTCAGGATCACTGACATCATGTTTGGCGGCACAGAAACCGAGCTGAAACAGACCAATGTAACCCAACCAGCTATATTCTTGCACTCAGTGATACGTTTCCTGACCACTCCAGACCTACACCCGGATATGGTAGCGGGTCACTCGTTGGGTGAGTTTTCGGCACTGATAGCTAACAAAACACTGACGTTTGAGAATGGACTGCGCCTAGTAGCCCAGCGTGCAGCAGCTATGCAAAGAGCATGCGAAATAAACCCATCGACTATGGCAGCAGTGCTGGGTATGGAAGATGCGAGAGTAGAAGAAATATGTGCCGGTATAAAAGAAGAAGTAGTGGTAGCTGCCAACTATAACTGCCCCGGACAACTAGTAATAAGTGGCAGCATAGAGGGCATAAGAATAGCCTGCGAACTGCTGAAAGAGGCTGGCGCTAAACGCGCACTGGTGCTGCAAGTGGGTGGTGCTTTTCACTCGCCACTCATGGAGCCTGCACGCATAGAGCTGCAAGCCGCCATTGCTGCTACAACATTTGGCACGCCCACATGCCCGGTATACCAAAATGTAACTGCCCTACCCTATACCGACCCAACAACTATACAACAGAACCTGATAAACCAACTAACTGCCCCTGTGCGCTGGACACAAACTATACAAGAAATGGTGGCGAATGGCGCAGGAGCGTTTACAGAGGTGGGACCGGGAAATGTACTGCAAGGACTGGTGAAAAAGATACACCGAGATGCAGTAACCGATGGGCTGAACTAGGTATAGTTAAAAAACAATAAATGCAAACTAGACCTAAATCAATTGTTAGCTTACTACTAACGGTTTGTTAATAGATATTGTGGTTGTGGATAACTTGAGAACAAGTTGTATTATTGTACTAATATTTTGCCCTAATACTGTAATTTAAGTTTTACTTACTCATGGACAGGACCAATTCTTTTTTGTACAAAATGGAGGAACTAGTAAAGCAAGTTGTTGCTTATAACAACGTGCCATGCTATAGAATAGACTCTATTTGGGAAAACCAAACAACAAATACCGGTGGCAAAACGTCGGTGCCAGTGGTGAGGGTAGTTGGTTTCTTTGACGATGCTATATCACAAATAGCCCACCTGCTCAATAATGAGCTGGAACTGGCTACCATCAATGATAGCAATGCCAGTGAAGATGGATTTGTGACGAGTGCACAGGTATTTGAAGCAGGCCTAAGAACTAACAGGCTAGACCTGCCAGAATACAGGTATCTAGGACCACACAAGTTTGAGCTGAGGATATCATCTATACTACAAGATGTTTATAACTCTATGCACAAAGACCTGGGCAACGGTGCTGCCACAATACCGAATACGATAAAAAGAGATTTTTACAGAATAGGTGCACTGCTGGAAATGGCAGACATGGAATTTGTGAAAATCAGGAATAAAGTAAACAATGGTGGTGCTGCTAGCGTTAGTTCACCTGCCTTTGCACCGCTCAGCAACATACCCTCTGTAAACAGAACTAGCAATAGTGCTGCACCTGCTGTGGCTGGTACTGTAACCACCGAACTACCTAAAGTGACGCCTAACGATAAAGGGCTGAACGTAATAGAGTCGATGGATATGAATGTAGACAGTTTCAACTCGCTTGCTGTAAGCATAGGTTCTATAGACAACAAACAAGGCTCTGCAGATGATACGATGCTGGATTTACTAACTACTCCGCATCATGCACCAGTGGCAACACCAGCACCAGTAGCTCCTGTAGCCCCACCAGTGGCTGTGGCACCTACGCCAGAAGTAGTGCCTACACCTGCGCCAGTAGCCGAAACACCTGCTACAACTGAAGCTAACACACCTCAACCAGCAGAAGGCGTAGCACTGAACATAGACAAGATAGAGACCTTTAATATGAATGTGAGTGGTATGATAGAACGTACCACTGAGACAGTACGCGAAACACCTACTGCTGTCGCCGCTGACATCAAAGCAACGACGCCAACATACCATGCAGATAAGAATGAACCTATAGTAGACGAAAACACTCAAATGAATGAGGCTACGCTGAAGGAATTTGTGCGTACAAGCCCACTGATAAAAGATGCCGACCTACAAATAGCAGAACGTGCAGGTGCTAAGATAAACGACGACATAGATATAGAAGGCGATGTAGACCGTCTGCGCTTCTTGAAAGTGTTTACGCTGAAACAACTGCAAGACAGACTGAGCGATAACAAAGATGAAGTTATAGCATTTGCAGAGAAGTGGATAGGCAAGGATAATGGTGGTTCTTTCGACTCCGGTATCTGCTTGTTCTACCTGGAGTATCTGCTGGTGGGTAAGAAAAACGACCCTGCTTTTGCGGTAGAGTATGTACTGAAGTTTATATCTGACAACGACTATAGTGCGAGATACATTATACCTACTTACAACTCTGTGCGCCAGGCAAATGGTGAAGTAACCAACAACTTCGCACACCTAACGCTGAAATAGACTGTAATAGCTGACACAATATTATATAACACCTGATAGAGCGATCTATTGGGTGTTTTTTTTGTTTTTGGGGGAATTATGCACTAACGCCCCACCAACACTTTTGTTTTAGTAACTGCACCATCAGTAGCCCTCACAGTGAGTATATAACAACCCGAAGCAAGATCTGCCACATTAACCATTATCTGCGATGCCTGTGACTGACCATGTGCCACTTCCCTGCCCAGCCAATCGGTAAGGAGATAAGAGAAGCCAGCTAAAGCCATCCGGATGTTGAACTGACTGGTGGCTGGTAGGGGGTATACCTCGATGCCCGGCTGGGTGATGGTGGTGGGCTGAACAGCTAC
>JBIKKS010000175.1:0-5344 GCA_044360235.1 Flavipsychrobacter sp.
GCTATAACCGGTAGTAGTTCCGTTTGTACTGGGCTTACCACTGCTTTAAGCAGTGGCACTCCTGGTGGCGTATGGAGTAGTAGCAATACTGCACGTGCTACTGTCAATACTTCGGGCGTAGTAACGGGTATTTCTGCTGGAACAGTTACTATAACTTATTCGGTTACTAATACATGCGGCACAGGAATAGCTACTCGTATCATGACGGTAAGTGCACCTACAGCAGTAGCACCTATCACAGGTACTCTGAGCTCGTGTAGTGGTGCTACAACAGCATTAGCGAGCACTACACCATCAGGTGTATGGAGTAGTACTGATGCTGCTACAGCAACCGTGAACACTGCAGGTGTAGTAACAGGTGTGGCAGCAGGTACAGTTACCATTAGTTATACTGTTACAAATGCTTTTGGCTGTGTGTCCTCATCATCGGCAGTGGTTACGGTTAATGCACTTCCTGTAGCTACTACTTCTCCATCAGGAGCGGTAGTTATATGCCTAGGTGGTAGTCAGCTTATCTCTGCAGCGCCAACTGGTGCAGGTTTTACCTATCAGTGGCAGAATGGTGGTACAAATATTGTGGGTGCTACCAATAGTACTTATCTGGCTACAACAGCCGGTACATTCAGGGTTATAGTTACCAATACTACTACTACCTGTGTGGGTACATCAGCCGTACTTACTATTACTACCAGTGCTTCTAGTGCGGTGGTACCAGCAGTGAGTGTGGCAGCTACGCCAGGCACATCTATATGTGCGACAGTGGGAGCTGTAAGCTATGCCGCTACATCTGTAAATGGTGGTACCACACCAGCATATCAGTGGTATGTAAACAACATAGCAACAGGCGGCACAGGAGCTACCTACTCTTACACACCAGCCAATGGTGATGTAGTGAAATGTATGCTCACGAGTAGCCTAGCATGTGCTACACCAGCCACTGTAGCCGATAGTGTAACAATGACTGTAACTACTGCGGTTATACCTGATGTAAGTGTCAACGCAATACCTAACGATACTGTGTGTGTAGGACAGCCTGCAACGTATAATGCCGTACCAGTAAATGGTGGGACAGCCCCAACTTACCAGTGGACCAAAAACGGGGTGAATGTAGCCACTGGACCATCATATACGCACACACCGGCTAATGGTGACATTATATTCTGCCAAATGGTAAGTAATGCTTCTTGCCGCACGACTACGGCTGTTACCAGTGCCCCTCTAGTAATGACAGTGCAGGTGCCAGCCACCAACACAGTATCTATTAGTGCTAGCTCGCCTAGTATAGTAGCAGGTGAAAATATAACCTTTGCTGCAATAGCTCTTAATGCGGGGCCGTCGCCAGCCTACCAATGGTTCATTAATAGTGTAGCTGTGACAGGAGCAACTAATGCTACCTTCACTACCAATACGCTGACTAATGGTCAGGTGGTGCATTGCAAAGTGACTAGTAACTTGCCATGTATATTGCCTAAGACAGCACTCAGCCCTGGCTTTACAATAACTGTAACTTCAAGTGTTACAGATTTGTCAGGTACAGCAAATTCATTTGTATTGACTCCTAACCCTAACAGGGGAGCATTTACAGTAACCGGCAAACTAGCTGTTACACTAACAGAAAGTGTGCAAATAAATGTAACGAACGTACTGGGTCAAGTAATTTACAGCACTACAGCGAATGCCAAAACAGGCTCTGTTGATCAGCAAATTTCATTGTCATCGGCAGTGCCATCAGGAGTTTATTTTGTTACAGTTTACACTGGCACAGAGCAAGTTGTTTTCCGGATGGTGATAGACAAATAATAGTTTTCAAAAGTATCAATCCAACAAAAAAGCTACTGATTTTCAGTAGCTTTTTTGTTGGATTGATACGCCCGAATAATGCAATGCTATCATTTTATAATCAACGTCTTAGAAACTGGAATTATAAGCGATAAGAGTTGAAAGAACAGCCTAGAAAATCCATTGTTACTTTATCAGAAAATAGTTTTGTTTTTGTTGTTGTTTTATAAAAAAAATGTAGATTTGCGTATTATTAATTTTTTATTCTTTTCAAAATGCAAGAAGGTACAGTAAAATTTTTCAATGAGACTAAAGGATTTGGTTTCATTACGCCATCAAACGGCGGCCAAGACATATTTGTTCACGTATCAGGACTGAAAGACCAGATTCGCGAGAATGACAGAGTGTCTTTCGAGGTGCAAAATGGTAAGAAAGGTTTAAATGCAGTAAACGTTAAAGTAATTTAATTTACAGCATCACTTAACTATATCATTCCAAGACGTGCCGCGCACGTCTTTTTTTATGCCCCTACTTTCCGGATAAATATCTTCTATTTATTGGTATCCTTAATGCTCACCCACGTGGTATATAGCGACTCTTGTGAAGGTCTGTTGGCAGGTATTTCACTCAACGGCTCACAAGGCTCCAGGCTTTCTTTGCACTCTGCTGGTAGTGCCTGATAAAGCCCTGTACCTTTGGTTTTCCAGGCTATCATTTCATCACTCACCTGCTTCACTATTTTTCCCGGATTACCTACCACCAGAGACCTCGGAGGAAGTATTGTTTTGGCAGGCACAAAGGTCATAGCGCCTATTATACATTCATCGCCTACCTCTACTTCGTCCATCAGCACAGCATTCATACCTACCATCACATTCCTGCCCACATTGGCACCATGCACTATAGCACCGTGGCCAATATGGGCACCTTCTTTGAGGGTGACTGTGATGCCCGGAAACATGTGTATGGTGCAGTTTTCTTGCACATTGCAACCGTCTTCAATAACTATGCCTCCCCAGTCGCCGCGTATGGCTGCTCCTGGACCTATGTACACATCCTTTCCTATTATTACATTGCCGGTTACAGCGGCTTGCGGATGCACAAATGCTGTGGGATGAACTACGGGTATAAATCCTTTGAAAGAATAAAACATAATTGATTCAATTTTGGAATTAACAAACTCAATACTGGCAGTGCATCTGCCATTATTATTACTACTACATATTGCCGTAGAGATACATAAACAAACACAAAGCTAAGGTTACTAGCAATACCACGTAGGGGAACATACGGGAGCGTTGTTCGTCGCGGTGCCTGCTCGCTGCATATGCTTCTATTTGTTGCTTAGCATCTGCATTATTTCCGGCTATTATCATTAGTGGCTTCAGTATAGCATCCAGATATTTTAGCTCCAGTTTGGCAGTAGCTTTCAGCAATTCATTGATGATGGCATTGTTAGTTTTAGTATCATCTTCCTGTATCAATATACCCAAATGTGCATCTTCTAATATCAGCAAAATGTAAGCTTGCAATGTGCGTTGACTCATTCTGTATGTGTCCATTTTAGCCAGACTGTTATTGAGCTCAACACATACGTTTTTCAGCCAGAGAGCAGTTACAGCATCGTTGTAAGACGTTTTGGTGCCCATGCCTGCCAGCCATCTGTCGTCATCATATTTGGCTCGTTTTGTGGAATTTCCCAATACGCTGTATGCCTCATTTACCTCTTTAAACTGTGCTTCACTCCATACATTATCGGGGTTTTTATCGGGATGGTATTTGACAGCAAGCGTACGATATGCCTTCTTAATATCGGGCATAGCGGCACTGGGTTTAACTCCTAGTGTTTTGTAGTAGTCTTTGAGCTGCAAAGGTGGCACAGGTAGCAAAAATAGCTATAGGAAAGGAGAAACTGAGGATGCTTTCAAGTTTTCATTTAGCATCTTTATAGCACCACAAGTAGAAACAGGCATAAGTGCGGTATGGCGACCATGTAACTGCGATGTTTTCCATCTGTTGTCTCAATGCTTTTTTGTCTGTTGTATCTAGATTGTACAACTTGATCATCGTTTGCTGGATGCCCAAATCATCAGGTGCGAAAATATCTTCATGCCCCAGCGAGAACATCTGTAACATTTGCACCGTCCACTTGCCCACACCTTTTATGGGCAGCAGGAACTCCATAACTTCTTGAGCGCTCATATTGTAAAGCAGTTCATCGGTAATATTGTGCTCTATAAAATAGTTGGCTACATTCAGCACATAGTTTGCCTTTGCATTTGATAGACCTATGCTACGCAGGGTTTCGAAAGGTGTAGTAGCTATCTGTATAGCATTGGGCTCAATATCGCCATAAATGGCCTTAAAACGACCAAAAATAACATCTGCTACTCTTGTAGACAACTGCTGGCTCATGATAGACGCGCACAGCCTAACACATACATTACTACGGCGCACTAGCATGTATGGCGCTACAGTAGAAAGCAATGTTTCCAGTATTTTATCGGTGGATAGGTGAGAGATATGTGGAGTTGGAGACATGGAATAAAGGTAGGTAAAAGGGGAGTATGGAGTTTTGGCTTCTCATTTATGAAATAAAAAGTTTCAATTTGGGTACTGATGCAACAATCGAAAGTTATTGTTTCCTTTGCGAGTAAATAAAATTGATACAATGAGCCATAAAATAGCCTTAGCCATACATGGCGGAGCTGGAACAATACTGCGTAGTACCATGACACCAGAGTTGCAAACACAATATGAAGATGGGCTTCGTGCGGCACTGGATGCGGGTTACAGCATACTGGAGGCCGGTGGTAGCAGTATGGATGCTGTGGCCGCGGCTGTAGCTTCGTTAGAAGATTTTCCGCTGTTTAATGCTGGCAAAGGTTCTGTGTTCAACAATGCGGGTAATCATGAAATGGATGCTTGTATTATGAATGGCAAAAACCTCGAAGCAGGTGCTGTGTGTGGTATTAGCAATGTAAAAAATCCTGTATTATTGGCTAGGGTAGTGATGGAGCAAAGTGGACATGTGCTGCTAGCAGGTAAGGGGGCAGAGGATTATGCTCGATCTATGGGTATGGCTTTTGAGCAAGATGATTATTTCTATACAGAACAACGATATAAGCAATGGCAAGAAGCTGTAGCTGAAGATAGGGTGCAATTGGACCATAGCGACAAAAAATTTGGGACGGTGGGTGCTGTAGCCTTGGATGTGGAAGGGAATCTGGCTGCTGCTACGAGTACAGGCGGAATGACGAACAAAAAATATGGCAGAATAGGCGATAGCCCTATACCGGGTGCAGGCACCTATGCCAACAATGATACGTGTGCTATATCATGTACAGGTCATGGGGAGTTGTTTATAAGAGCAGTAGTGGCACATGATATATCGTGCCTTATGGCTTACAAAAACTTATCGCTGACAGAGGCATGTGATATAGTAGTGCACGACAAACTGGTGAAAATAGCAGGAGAAGGTGGGCTGGTAGCCATAGACAAAGAAGGCAACATATACATGCCCTTCAATAGTGAAGGGATGTATAGAGCATGCCGCAGCAATAGT
>JBIKKS010000176.1:0-5324 GCA_044360235.1 Flavipsychrobacter sp.
ATAGCTTATTTCACTACCCACCTGTAATGCCAATGCTTTTAATAGCTTTTCAAGGATCAGGGGCTTTTTAATCTGCTCTAACATTAGCAGGTCTTTGTACAGATAACTACCTGCCAGCGACTTCAGCAAAACCTTTTCGTCTGCTCCCTTAGTTACAATTTCAGGGTAATACCCATAAATCAATCTATGTTCTAAAAACCTTCGTTCCTGTATATATCCATGGTAGGCTACCATTTCGCCAAAACAAAATGGGTAAAGCATAAATTCAAATTTTCTTCCAGTAAGAGGCTCATTAACCTTACTAGACAATTCGAAAGCTGACGAGCCTGTAGCTATAACCTGTATATCTTTCAGCTGGTCGGTAAACAATTTAAGCGTGAGCCCAATGTTGGGTATTCTTTGAGCTTCATCTATAAAGACAATTTTATACCCCCCTACTATTGTCTTCAATCTCGTAGCACTTGTATTCGTCAGTTGTTCTCTAATATCCGCATCATCTCCGTTCAAGTATAAATGCTCTTTATCTTTAAGCATATCCTCTATCAAAGTCGATTTTCCACACTGTCTTGGCCCAAACAATATAATGGCTTTACCTTGAAAAAGCCTCCGTTGAATATCATTAAGCAAAATCCTCTTTATCATTTTACCGGATTAGAATCCCTAAATTACATAATATTCTCGGATTTCATTCCTCCAATATCATAATATTCTCGGAATACAACACTGAAAAGACATCTTCAAATAGCTATAAGCAAAGCCATTCCATAATATTACCGGATTATATTCCCGCAAATACATAATATTCTCGGATTCTATTCCTACAATATTATAATATTCTCGGAATACAATCCGCTTTACAACTACTAAAACCTACAAAAAAATATACTATCACTAACAGTACATCCCCAAGAAAACGAATCACGCTCATCAGCTAAAGCAACAAAATAAAAATACTCATCTGATGCTGCTTCGTCCGCTTCCACCGTAAGGCAGAATTAACTCCTAGAAATTACCCACCCCATAAAACAGCAACAGCCCGCTCATAGCTGGCGGGCTGTTGTGTGTTAGTTTACATGTTTGCTATTCCTTACAGCATCATGTCTTTATCGTCGCCACTGTTTTGTGGTGGGTTGCTGTTATTGTCATTGCGGGGTTCGCGCTGCGGGCGGTCGCCACGTGGACGATCATTACCACCACCATTGCGGCGGTCGCCACCACCTTCTCTGCGTGGACGGTCATCGCCACCTTCTCTGCGCTCACGCGGTGCTGGCTCTACATAGCCATCTGGTTTGGGCATCAGCACTTTGCGGCTCAGGCGCAGTTTACCCGTTTTAGGGTCTGTACCAGTCAATTGTATTTTCACTTTGTCTCCTTCTTTCAGTACACCATCTAGTGTATCCAGGCGCTTCCAGCTCACCTCGCTTATGTGCAGCAATCCTTGTTTGCCTGGCATAAACTCTACAAATGCACCGAAAGGCATAATGCTCTTCACCACACCTTCGTAGGTAGCACCTATCTCTGGTATAGCTACTATGCTGCGTATCCATGCAGTAGCTTTATCAATACTTTCTTTGTTGGCAGAAAATATCTTGATGATACCTTCCTGACCCACTTCTTCTATATTGATTTTAGCACCTGTTTCGCGCTGTATTTCTTGTATTATCTTACCACCTGGGCCTATCACCGCACCTATAAACTCACGGTCTATATTCATCTGTATGATGCGTGGCGCCTGTGGTTTCAGCTCTTCGCGTGGGTCAGATATAGTGTCATACATAGCATCTAGTATGTGCAGTCTACCTTTTCTTGCCTGCTCCAGTGCCTGCATCATTATTTCCATGCTCAGACCATCTACTTTTATGTCCATCTGTATACCGCATATACCATCACGGGTACCGGTTACTTTGAAGTCCATATCACCCAGATGATCTTCATCGCCTAGTATATCAGTAAGTACTGCAAACTTGCCATTCTCGCCCGAAATCAGACCCATAGCCACACCACTTACGTGCTTAGGAAACGGCACACCAGCATCCATCAGTGCCAGCGAACCAGCACATACTGTAGCCATAGATGAAGAACCATTTGACTCTAATATATCAGATACTACACGCACCGTATAAGGATACTCAGCAGGCAGCATTTGCTTCAGCGAGCGCATAGCCAAGTTACCATGACCCACCTCACGGCGGCTCTGTCCGCGCATCATCTTCACCTCACCCGTAGAGAACGGAGGGAAGTTATAATGCAGCATAAATTTCATGTATTCAGATGTCTGTGCAGTTTCCTGTAGCAGCTCATCATCAGTAGTACCTAGTGTTACAGTAGTCAGCGACTGTGTTTCGCCACGGGTAAACAGTGCAGAACCATGCGGAGAAGGCAATACATCTGTTTCTATAGTCAGAGGACGCACCTGCTCCAAGCTACGACCGTCAAGACGTACACGCTCATTGAGCATCATGTCCCTGATCACTTTTTTCTCCAAGTCATGAAAGTAAGTACCTATCAGGGCAGCATCTGCATCAGCCAATTCACCTTCTGCAGCCTGTGCTTTAAAGTCTTCTTTTATTTTCTTGAAGGCATCACTACGGTCGTGTTTAGGCAGTGCGCTTTTTGCGACTTCATATATACGTGCAGTACCAAATTCCACAATTTTTGCTTCAAACTCCGGATTAGTGTACGGCTTAGTATAATCACGTTTGCCAGATATGCCCGCTTTGTCACGTAGCTCCAGTTGCAGTTTCACCTGAGCACGTATTGCTTCGTGACCTACTTCTATTGCTTTTATCAGTCCTGCTTCTTCGCACTCTTTTCCTTCGCCCTCTACCATCATTATATTCTTGTCGGTAGCGGCTATTATTACGTTTAGGTCAGCATCTGCAAGGGCAGAGCGTAGTGGGTTTACCACATACTCGCCATTGATGCGCGCCACACGTACTTCAGAAATCACTTCCTGAATAGGTATATCGCTCACTGCCAGTGCTGCTGACGCTGCTAGGCAAGCCAAAGAATCAGGCATTACCTCTGGGTCAGATGATATTAGAGATACCAGCACCTGTACATCGCACATATAATCGTCCGGAAAAAGTGGACGCAATGCACGGTCTATAAGGCGAGATATAAGTATTTCAGAGTCGTTAAGTCTTGCTTCACGTTTGAAGAAAGAACCAGGAATACGTCCAGCAGCTGCGAACTTTTCCTGATAATCTACTGATAATGGAAAAAATGATTGTCCTGGTTTGGGGTCTTTATTGGCTACCACTGTAGCCAGTATCATGCAGTCGCCTTGGCGCACTACTACTGAGCCATCGGCCTGCCGGGCCATTCTGCCCGTTTCTATCGAAATTTCATGCCCGTTAGCTGATACCAGCGATACAGATATGGGATTTGGTGTCATACATCAAGTATTAATATTGTTAAAATAATATTTCAAAACTAATACCCCTGCTACATGCCAGCAAAATTTGCAGGCGTAACACGGGCAAAATAAAGAATAGTCATAAAAAAACTATTCCCAACTTATTGTAGTTGGGAATAGTTTTGAGGCTTTTGCTTATTTGCGTAAGCCAAGTTTTTCTATCAACGAACGATAAGAAGCTAGGTTCTTATGGCTCAGGTACTGCAACAAACGCTTACGACGTCCTACCATTTGCATCAATCCGCGATTGCTGGAGAAGTCTTTTTTGTTTTGTTTCAGGTGAGCAGAGATATGCTGTATACGCTCTGTGAGCATAGCTATCTGGGCTTCGATGGAACCTGTGTTCGCTTCGTTTCCACCATGGGTTTTAAAGATATTCGCTTTCTTTTCAGCTGTAAAATGAGACATTTGCATCAAATTTTTTAAATAAACTACACTTTTTTGAGGCGGCAAAGATAGTGAAATATTGTGAAAAAAGTGAAATTACAGCCGCAATCAAAAGTTTTTATTAATAATAAATTACCCTACCTCGCTATTATCACTATTCTCAGTTCCTTTCCCCAGCTCTTTGTAACTAATACATGCGAATTAATACGCTGGCAAATATACCTATTTCTTTAGCGCATAGCGCACACCTATATATAGCTCTCTGCCTCGTGTAGGCCCCCATACCGACGATATATCAAAGTACTGCCCAAACGGATTGCTGGCACTTATTATAGGGTTTGGCTGGCGGTAGTTAGCTATGTTTTCGCACCCAGCATATATATCCAGCGTTTTCAGCTTGTAGGTCACTTGCATGTTTAGTGCAGCATAGGGCACTGAGTGTAGTGGTCTTTGATACTCTACCGGATTATTTCTTGTATCAGGCAGTCGCATCTTGTCAAACCAATGCACATTCACATCTGCCTGCCAGTGTTTGTTGGTAGTGGTGTAAGACACTGCCGCCATCACCCTGTTTCTTGCATTAAATGGTATTGCCACCCTTTCGTTATTTACCTCTCTATACACATCAAGATAGTTATAGGCTACCTTCAGTTCCACTTGTTTGGCCATAGTCAATGCAGCCTCTACCTGTGCTGCTACCGACCTCGACTTACCTTCAAAATTCCGTACTATAGCTTTCGTTGGGTCTGCATCATAGTCGGGGAAAAACTGGTTGGTGAATCTTGTATTATAGCAATCGGCAGTGATAGACCCTGCAGAGCTGCCCACATTAAACCGATATACATGACTCACACCCCAGTTCCAAGATGCTTCAGGCTTCAGCGGCTCTGCAAATACTATGTTGCGCGAGCTTGCCAGTAAGTTCACCTGCTCGCTATACAGGTTTACCTGCCTCCACCCACTACCAGCCGATGCCCGCAGCGTATGTTTGTCATTGATCACATACTTCA
The DNA here is from genome assembly GCA_044360235.1 of Flavipsychrobacter sp. Taxonomy (GTDB): domain Bacteria; phylum Bacteroidota; class Bacteroidia; order Chitinophagales; family Chitinophagaceae; genus Nemorincola. The sequence continues at coordinate 4,816 of JBIKKS010000176.1, forward strand.
CCATGGTGCGGGGTGTTGTGTAGGTGCCCCATTGCTGGTGTTTATCGGCTCTTATGCCTGCTATCAGCGTCACTTTATCATCTGCAAAGTGAAATGTATTTTCTGCAAACACTCCCGGCACTCTTAGTGCCGTGCGATAATCGCCAGCATAGGTACGCCCCAGCACATTACCGTTAAAGGCTATGGTTTCATTTAGCTCTTGGTAGCGATAGCTCACACCATATTTCAGTTGGTGCTCCTTATGCCATTTCCACTCATGCTGTATGTTCAGGTAAGCATTCTCCTGCTGTGCCTTGTAGCTGGTAGTACCAAACCACGACTGCTGCTGGTGCATAAAACCAGATGCCGCAATATTGACAGCATGATTGTCTGTAAACCGGTACCCAGCTTTCACATACAGCTCGGGCTGCGTATAATGCACACATTGCCCATATACGGTAGCATTACCTTCGTTTTCATTGGCAGCATATCCGTTTTGTCCGCCCACCCGCTTCTCATTTACTATCCGC
>JBIKKS010000221.1:0-4571 GCA_044360235.1 Flavipsychrobacter sp.
CGAGTAGAGGTATAGGAGAAGCGATAGCATTGAAATTTGCTGAACAAGGTGCAAATATTGCTTTCACTTACCTTTCGTCAACAGAGAAAGCCACTGCACTAGAAAACAGACTTGCCGAAATAGGTGTAAAGGCAAAAGGATATAAAAGTGACGCAGGAGACTACAAAGCTGCTGAACAACTAGCTGCTGATGTTATCAAAGATTTTGGAACGATAGATATTTGTGTGAATAATGCAGGTATCAGTAGGGATAATTTGTTGCTTAGACTTACACCTGAACAATGGGACGAAGTAATGCAAGCTAATCTGAAAAGTATCTACAATCTTACTCGTCAGGTTATAAAACCAATGATGAAAAGCAGAGCTGGAAGCATCATCAATATGAGCTCTATAGTGGGTGTGAAGGGCAATGGTGGTCAAAGTGCTTATGCTGCAAGCAAAGCAGGAATTATAGGATTCACCAAAAGTATAGCTCAAGAGATAGGCAGCAGAAATATACGCTGCAATGTAATAGCTCCAGGATTTGTTGAAACTGACATGACCCATTACCTAAAAGATGGTGGAGCCGAAAAATGGTTTGAAAAGATACCACTGGGTCGTTTTGGCAAACCAGAAGAGATAGCAGACACCGCACTGTTTCTAGCCTGCGACATGAGCCGCTATATTACCGGACAGGTAATAAGTGTGTGTGGCGGCATGAGCATGTAAGAAAACACTATTTTAAAAAGCAACAATCGACTCGTAATCATTCCTATTGATAAGGACTATTCGAGTCGATTTTTGTCTTTATACACCAATACAATTTCAATTTTCATAATTTTGATCAATACAGATTGCAAATATGAAAGTAGTAAACAAAAACAAAAATGACCATAAGTACCTGATAATATCTGACAATATAGAGCAACAGATAATGACACAGGTTCTAAAAATAAGCGACAAACTGCCATCTGTGCGCATGCTGAGCAAACAATATGATGTTAGTGTAAGTACAGTGCTACAGTCATATTATCACCTAGAAGGAAAGGGGTTGATAGAATCAAGACCACAATCGGGATATTATGTGCGGTTTAACCCTTCTCGTTTCCCGAGGAAAATTGAAAAAAGTAATCCGCAACAAAACACTAATGCCAAAAATGTAGAAGCTATTATAGGCGAGGTTTATGACAATTTTTCTGATGATGGGGTCATTAAGTTTTCGCTGAGTGTACCGGCACCAGAAATACTGCCTCTGGCTAAACTAAACAAAGCTATGATGCAGGCACTAAGAGACCTGCCGGCAAATGGCACACAATATGAACAAATACAAGGCAATGACCTACTGAGAAGACAAGTAGCCAGATGGTCGATGCAATGGGGAGGCAATCTGCAAGCATCAGATATAATAACAACCGCTGGCTGCATGAATGCAATAAGTTATTGTTTGATGGCAATAACCAAACCAGGGGATACTATAGCTGTAGAAAGTCCTGTATATTTTGGCACCTTACGATTTGCACAGAGCATAGGACTAAAAGTATTGGAATTACCTACAGACCCAGACACAGGAGTAGACCCCGATGATGTAAAAAAAGCTCTAAAACAACACAATATAAAAGCCTGCTTTTTCGTCACTAATTTCAGCAATCCGCTTGGATACTGTATGCCAGATGAACAAAAGCAAGCACTTGTAAAGTTACTGGCACGCGAAGGCGTGCCGCTGATAGAAGACGACTTGTATGGTGATGTTTACTTTGGTAAAAACCGTCCCAGATCTTGCAAAAGTTTTGATGATGAGGGAAATGTGCTATGGTGTAGTTCTATTTCTAAAACTTTAGCCCCAGGCTACAGAGTAGGATGGGTAGCACCTGGCAAATACATTGACAAGGTAAAAAGACTAAAATTGTATCATAGCATAACTACTGCCACTGCACAGCAACAAGCTATAGGTGGCTTTCTGGCTACTGGTAGGTACGAGCATCACCTTCGCAAACTCCGCCAAACATTGCATGCTAATAGCTTGCTTTTTACACAGGCAATAGGAGAATATTTTCCGTCGGGAATAAAAATGACCAACCCTAAGGGTGGTTTTATACTGTGGATAGAACTGGATAAAAAGATAGACACTTACCAATTGTACAGAGAAGCCATGCTTCATAAAATAAGTATAGCACCAGGCACTATGTTTTCGCTGCAAGACAGGTATCAAAACTGTATGCGTATAAGCTATGGCATGCAATGGACCCCTGAGGTGGATAAAGCAATAAAAATACTAGGAAAGCTAATAATACAAATGATGTAAATGTGAGCCAGACGAAGCAATAATGTGCTACAGTACGTCAAAGCAAAGTAAAGAATGATAGCAAATATTATAGCAACGCAATATAGTTAGCATTGTAATGATGTTAAAAAGCGCCATTACAACTGAGTTATAATGGCGCTTTTTAGTGCATGACAATTACATGCTATTTATTGGAATGTTATTTTGTGTAAAATGGAACTAGAAGGTAGCCTCAGCATAAGCTAATTTATTACAGCGTTATAAAACTGATTTTTAGTCATTGGCAAGTTTAATGAATTAAATGACCATGCCAAAGGTGTTTTTTCTAATCTTACACGTGTATCTGTATAAGCTCTATAATAACCAATATGGTATTTTTTACCATCGTTGTTAACGGTGGTTACGTCGAGTGTTGAATCTCTTTGTTTATAATTCACATGTACCTGCGATATGAATGGCAACGTACTATTGTTGTTAGTTGCCATCAAAAAGAAGTAGTCGTTACTTACATCTAAGTCTCTGAATTCAACTCCTCTGATAGGGAAGCCAACCTTAACAGGTGCCATAGTTACATTAATGCCATAGGTACCTTTAGTGCTTGCAGTAGCCTTAAGTGTATCTCCATATGAGCCTCTAAAGGTAATAACTGCACCACTATCTACAGACAACTCTGTACCATTAACAAGAAGATAAACCCTAGTAAATGTTTCGTTTCGTAGAGTAACTGAGGATACATTAGCTATTTGACAGTAGGCGCCTGTGAATCCTGTGGGGCATATACAAAAACCATCGCTACAAGTACCCCCATTCTGACAAACGAGAGTTTTGCAACGATCTTTTCTACAAGAGGTATAAACTACAGTAGCCAAAGCAAGCAAAGTAAAAATTGCTGTAATTACAATCGATTTGGTTTGTTTCATTTTATCTATTCTATTATTGATAAGTAGCTGTAATAACGAACCATCGCTACCAAGAGAAAATCTATATATATCTGTGATAAACAGTAAGCTTAACACAAGAACAATATAAATGGTCGTGGCATAAAATTAATAGATTCTTCCGAAGTAATGCAATTTTTACATCAAACTGGTTCAAAATTTATTTACAATTCAGTCGATGGCACAAAATGAGAAAGATATAACTATAATAACGATGTTGATAAGCTGCAAAAGTGATTAAGAACGAAGTGCAAACAATAATTCAGTAGTAAAATAGGACAGGTCTGATTAAAAGATAATTAACTTTGCCCTGATGTCAGTATTCAATTCTAGTAAACTGTTGTTATACTTTTTATGCACATTAATTGTGCAAAATGTCAGCGCCCAAAATTTTAAGTCAATTGATTTCCCTAGAGTTGTTTTGGTTCAACTTTCATCTGAACAAAACAGAATAAATGCGCTTCTAAAAACAAAAAGATATAGCGACCTCGAGCGATTTAAACAAGAAGCGGAGGCGGTAAGAAATGCAACAATTGCAGATTTTAGAGATAACTTTAAGTTTTGCAAAGTTTATTTTTACATTGACACTAATATTCAAAAGGTAAAAGATTGCCAATTGGAAGGAGTACTGCTTTATAGTGACTTATCTCCAGTTACCAATTTATTATTGGCAGATAGTTGTGAGTTAAACGCTATTGTTTATTATGGCTATCCGCAATGGCAAACGAAAAAAGGGAAATGGGATACTACCAAATCAAATTTTGGTGAATCAGGCAAACCATATGGTCGTGCTTTGGTAATCAATGACCATCAATTAAGACAGATATACTATCTATATTGGCTTGATGGTGACTTTTTTAACCTTAGATTCTTAGTAAGAAAGAAGAACAAAAAAAATAAATACATGTATTTTTCTAGAAAATTCGAACTTGAATATACACCACAGGCTGCTGAATTGGATAGGAGTTTGAATGAAAGATATAGAAGATTAAGAAGAAAATATGACAGACAATAAATAGAATTCACACAACACATTTACTAATACATTGGTAACAGCAAAGCAGTAATTTAGTTAAGTGGATTCAACTAAATTTTGGTAAATTTGCAATCCGTAAAGCAAACTACATTTTATACGATGATAGACATTAAAGTACCAGCAGTAGGTGAATCTATAAGTGAGGTTACCTTAGTAAAATGGCTAAAAAAAGAAGGATCTTACGTAAACAGGGACGAAGTACTTTGTGAGCTAGAATCAGAAAAAGCAACTTTCGAGCTGAACGCTGAACAGGCAGGTATATTGCATATCAAAGCTGAAGAAGGTGTAACACTAAATATAGGAGACTTAGCATGTAGTATTGATGAAACTGCTGCTAA
>JBIKKS010000177.1:0-5309 GCA_044360235.1 Flavipsychrobacter sp.
TCGCCAAGATAGTTACTGATACCCTGTTTTGGATTGTAGCAGAAAAGCTATCTTTTTTTATCTGCTATTATCGCCTCACTGCTGCGTCTTCTGTTATACCCCAACAGGCGATGCAGCTTATTTTTTATTAAAGCGCCGCATATATATCCACCACATCTATTGCTCATTTTCAAAATGAAGGTCTTTTTTTCAAGCCCTAATTGCGCATCTTGTTTCAGCACCTGAGGAGCGTTGAAGAAATAAAGTCTACTTAGTAGACTAGTTATTTTTCTTTTATGCGAGGCGCAAAATCTGAGAATAGTGCACTATTTAAAGACTTTTGCAACAAAGCAGAAATGGAAAAGAACAGGCTAATTGGTGGGATTTATTTCTTCATCGTTCCTTACCTTCGCTCAAAATCTACTGGTGCTCAGGTTATTCAGAAATAACAGTCCCTTTACGGTTATTATCCTGTTCATTTTTGCCTTAGTGGCCAAAATGCCAGCATTACTACACCCTCAAGTGCCGCTGCCTGTAGAAGGTCACTTTTTGTATAACTATATCCTGAGGCTACTATCTGTTATTTTTCGCAATAGCGGTTTTGCATATTCTTTTTTCTCTATAGTGGTCCTGTTTTTGCAGTCTATGTACATCAAGAATATAGCCACCCGACACAAGCTTTACCCCAGATACACTTACATACCCTCTTATGTATACCTGTTGCTTACATCGGTATACATACCGTTCAATCATTTCAATGAAACCCACATACTCAATTGGCTCATACTGGGCGCAGTAGATATTATGTTTGGTTTCTCCCAAACCACCCAGCCACGCAAGTTGATATACAATGCGAGTTTCCTGCTGTGTACTGCTGCTTTGTTCCAATTTTCGCTATTGTCGTTTTTCTTACTTCTATTAGTGGCTATGGTCATGTTTCGCCCCTTCAATCTCGGCGAGTGGAGCGTAGCTATGATGGGCTACACCACCCCATTCTACTTTTTTGTTTGTATTGCCTTCCTTATCGATCGCATGTACCTCATCAACATTTGGCCACAATTAGGCTTTTCATTGTCTTCTCAAGTGGTATCTCCCTTCTATCTCATAGTCGTCATGTCCTACATTCTCATACTTTCAGGTACAGGCATCTTTGCTATGCTGCAAAATGTAGCATTGAGCAATATTTTCGTGCGTAGAGACTGGACTACCATATCATTTTACCTCATTATTTCCATCTTCGTGGGTTTATTAACTAAAGCTGAGATAAAAAGTGCATGGCTCATTACCATGCCCGCCCTCAGTATAATAATATCTCACGGGCTATTGCTTGAAAAGAACAAACGGTTTAGTAATTTTATCTTTTATTTTTCTCTTTCATTACTCGTTTTTTGCCTCTTTAGGGCAAACAACTAACTACTACTGCAAATGAAATTTGGTATTATCGTTTTCCCCGGCTCTAACTGCGACCGCGATATGATGCACGCTCTGCGTGACGACCTTAAACAAGAAACTGTGATGCTTTGGCACAAAGACCGTGACCTTAGCATGTTCACTACCGACGATTGTGTAGTACTACCCGGCGGTTTCTCATATGGCGATTACTTGCGTTGTGGTGCTTTGGCTCGCTTTAGCCCTATGATGGAGCAGGTTATAGACTTCGCAAATAGGGGAGGAAAAGTACTGGGCGTGTGCAATGGTTTTCAGATACTTTGCGAGGCTGGTCTACTGCCGGGTGTATTGTTGCAAAACGACCATCAGAAATTTGTTTGTAAAAATGTACATATCAAAAGCGAAGGCGCTGACAATAGGATAGGTAGTTCAGTAAGCAATACTGCACTTAAAATACCGGTTGCTCATGGCGAAGGCAGATATTATGCAGATGCTGCTACACTCAAACAAATACACGACAACAAACAAGTAGTATTCCGGTACTGCAATGAGGCGGGCGAAGTACACATCAACGCCAACCCCAACGGAGCTGTGAACAACATAGCAGGTATTTGCAATGCGGACAGAAATGTGTTTGGTATGATGCCACACCCAGAGCGTGCCTGCTCACCCTCGCTCAACAACATAGATGGCAGAGCTATACTAATGGCTCTAGCCAATAACTAACAACAAATGTTAAAGTATCTTATAGAATTATTAGTTAAATGTCGGTGATAAGACAAATAAACGCTGACCGTACATTTAACTTGCACTGTCTGATATTGTAAATGAGTACTTTATCTCTAAAATCATTGTAAATGCGATTTTTGAAAAATAGTGTTTTATTGTTACTGGCGTTGGTATTTGGTACTGCAGTTCATGCACAAATGACTGCCGACCCTACCAGTTGGAAATATGAAGTGAAAAAGAAAAGTGCTACTGAATATCAATTAGTGTTTCATCTAGACCTCAAACAAGGATGGCACATATGGTCACTCAATCCAGGTGGCGATGGTTTCCAAATAGTACCATCTTTCAACATCGAAGGAAATAATGCACAAGTAATAGGCAAACCCACCGAAAAAGGCAAGGCTACCACTACCCTAATGGGCGGAGTAGATGGCAAGGTAACCTACCTCAGTGGCAAAGTAGACTATACCCTGAACTTAACAGTAAAAAATACACCTGTCAAGGTTAAGGGCACACACACCTATCAGGTATGCGACGACAAAATGTGCCTAGCACCTGTTGACAAAGCCTTCGAAGTAGAAATAGATTAATGTAGCGACATTAGTTAACGTTGAGTTTGTGGGGTTAGTAGCCCAAAAAATGGAAAAATGAAGTCTTAAAAAATTATTCTAATGATTAAGTCAATCAACACAGCGAGGTTTACACCTCTCTTCCCGGGTTTGTCTACCAGACTTTTTAGGCTGGCTGGCTGGTTGCCCATGCTACTTATTTGTATACTGCTGTCTACCAGCACACATGCCCAAATCACCAAAGACCCTACTACATGGAGCATTACTGCTAAAAAAATTAGTGGCACTAATTACGAATTGGTGTTCAATCTTTCTTTGGCCGATGGCTGGCATATTTGGTCGCTGAAGCCCGGAGGCGATGGACTACAAGTACCACCAGAGTTTACAGTAAAAAAGAACCCGGAAATAAAGCTAAATGGGAGCGTAACTGAAAAAGGCAACGGCATCACTGGCGCTATGGATGGTGTAGATGGTAATGTAACCTACTATCATGGCAAGGTTACCTACAAAAAACTGTTGAACATTACTGCAAATACCATCATCAAGGGCACCTACTCTTATCAGGTATGTGACGATAAAATGTGCCTGCCGCCCAAAACACTTCCCTTTTCTGTAGCAGTCAACGATGCCGGTGGCGCAGAAGCTAGTGTAGCTATTGATACCAATGACTCTACAACAGCATTGCCCGACACCACAACTACTGCAGCTGTAGCCGCAGCACCTCCCACCAACGATAACACCGCACAAAAAACAGCAGAAAAAAGTAAAACTGATACAGATCCTGCTAACAAATCTTTGCTAGGTCTGTTTCTACTCAGTTTGGGTGGCGGAATTATAGCCATCTTTACTCCCTGCATCTTCTCCATGATACCCATTACGGTTAGCTTCTTCACCAAGCGCAGCAAAACACGTGCAGAGGGCATCAAAAATGCTATTTATTACTCATTGTCTATCATTGTCATCTTCACCATTCTAGGTGTATTGGTATCGGCAATATTTGGGTCGGCAGCATTGAATACACTCTCTACCGACTGGCGCGCCAATCTATTCTTCTTTATACTCATAGTCATCTTTGCCATTTCCTTTTTAGGTGCTTTTGAGATAACACTCCCCTCCTCTTGGACCAATGCTACAGACTCCAGAGCAGGTGTAGGCAGTTTTGCAGGTATATTTTTTATGGCACTCACACTGGTTATTGTGTCTTTCTCTTGCACTGGCCCTATAGTGGGTACGCTACTGGTTGAGGCTTCTAAGGGCGGCATTGCTGGCCCTGCGGTGGGTATGTTTGGGTTCTCAGTAGGTCTGGCATTACCGTTTGCCTTGTTCGCCATATTCCCTGGCATGATCAACAAAATGGCATCTTCAGGGGGATGGCTCAATCAGGTAAAAGTAGTTCTAGGCTTTATAGAATTGATGCTGGCATTAAAATTCCTATCCAATGCCGATCTGGCAATGGGCTGGCGTCTGCTGGACAGAGAAATATTTATAGCCATCTGGATAGTATTGGCCATACTACTGGGCATATACCTACTGGGCAAACTCACCCTATCTCACGACGATGCACCACCTAAGAATGTATACGGTCAGGAGTATGTATCTATCTTCAAGCTATTTTTAGCCATTATTTCTTTCACGTTTGCGGTATATCTGCTACCCGGTATGTGGGGTGCGCCGCTCAATGGCATGAGTGCATTCCTACCGCCTATGGGTACATTCGACGAATTTGGCGGTGGTGGCGGTACCTCATCAAACCATACTCCCAACAACAGTGGTGTAGCACCTGTGAAGTATGTGGAAGATATGAAATTATATGAGCCACCAGTAGTGAAAAAAATGGGGCTGGTTACTTACTTCGATTACGAGGAGGCACTAGCTGCTGCCAAGGTGTTGAAAAAGCCAGTAATGCTCGACTTTACTGGTATTAACTGTGTCAACTGCCGCAAGATGGAATCACAGGTATGGTCAAACCCTGAAGTAGCAAAAAGACTAAAAGAAGACTTTGTTGTAGCCTCTCTTTATTGCGACTTCAACCGTGTGAAACTACCAGAAGAGCAACAGTATTTCTCCAAAGACCTCAACTCACTAGTAGTAACCGTAGGCAACAAAAACGCTGATTTGCAAGCCACAAAATTTGGCTCCAATTCACAGCCCTTTTACTTCTACGTAGACGAAAACGGCAATAAAATAATACCAGAAGGTTATTCTTACGACCCAGATGTACAAAAATTCATAAGCCACCTAGATAGGGTTAAAGAACTGTACAAAAAGAAGTAAATAATGTAACTATTAGTATTTTCAAAACACCCACTTTATCAACAAGTGGGTGTTTTTTTGGTAACACCTCAACACCTAAAACTCCCTCCCTTCTATCTCTTCCACAGCCTGCCTGAACTGGCTAGATATCGGTGTTTTCTGGTTCAGATTGAAATCGTAATTCACTATTACATCATGCGCCTCAGCGGCTACTTGCCCATCTGCCGATAGTATGCGATGACGAATACCAAAACTTGTGTTTTTTATAAACTCCATTCTTGCTTCCACTACAATGGTGCCCGGATAGTGCAACGGTGTAAAAAACTGACAGTTGGTAGATAGCAGTATAGGCCCTACTTTAGTCTGCTCAAAAGATGCTGCCACACCCGT
>JBIKKS010000178.1:0-5280 GCA_044360235.1 Flavipsychrobacter sp.
TACTGCACATTCATTGCCGGTTTGTAGCAGGTAGTGCTGTAATATCCAGGTAAACGAGTCATAATTGTCAATGAGTACCCACATCGTCCGATTGCTGATTTATGGTATCAAAGAAATGGTCTAGTTTACTAAAAGTATCTTGCACAAACGGAAGTAGTTTGCCCGCCTGCTCCCAAAACCAAGGTGCCAACATTGATAGCCAGGAGTAACTTTTAGAGCTGGCTATAGTATCGGCAGAGAAGGCATGAATGCGCGCTGCTATCCACAACACTGAGCTCCATACTACTGCGCCCATAAATGCGTAGAGCAGCCCACCCAGCAGTTTATTTACCTGCCCCAGTAGCAGCCCTTCTGCGGCTTTTTCTATAATACGGGCTATGAACTTTACCAGTATCACTACCCCCACAAACAGCACAATATAACTCACTAACTGCGCCCAGCCTGAGGCAATGTAGTCATGTGCCAATAGCCATGTAGCAAAAGACTGCGATAACTTGAGTGCAACCAGCAAACCCAGCAGAATGGCAATAACCGAAAATGCAGCCACTATAAGCCCCTTCGTGTACCCACGAACGAAGAACAACAATAAAATGACCAGACTGGCTATATCTATAGACATAATGCGAGGTTCAAAAGTACTGTCAAAACCATGAAAAAACTACAATTTAGCATGGCTCTCTAAACAAAATAGACCACCCCAAAAGAGGTGGTCTATCTTTTTACTACTATTGTATGGTATATGCTTATTCTATCACTAACTGCAGCGCCTTACGTTCGTCAGCAGTACGCAGAGTTAGCATATATATGCCTGCATTCAGGCCATTAGTTACAATTTGAGAGCTGATTACTCCACCTTCCGCTTTCAACTTTCCATTATATACAGTTTGTCCAGTAATATTGGTTATAGTCAACGTTACATCAGTAGTGATGGTAGTACCCAGCGTACCAGTTAATCTGAATGAACCACTATTGGGGTTTGGTGCTATTGCTACTTGGTCGAGCGAAGATCTTACATCTTGTACACCTACACCTACTTTCATTACTACCGCGTTAAACGATGACAGCCCGCAAGCATCATTTCTGGTAAGCTGAACGCTTATAGAGTCATCGTTGGCAAGAGTATTTGAAGTGTATGTTTGCATTGTAGCTCCAGGTATCAGCACATTGTTAAGATACCATCTGTATAAAGGTAATGTACCAGCGTTAGTAGCATTCGCTGTAAATGTTACAGATTGACCAGGAGCTATTACAGTACCAGGGTTGGCCGAAATAGTTACAGCAGGCACTACGGGCACAACCACATTCATAGACACAGTGTAGGTAGCGGTAGAGGGTATAGCGCAGATAGCATTACTGGTTAGCTGCACAGTCACTACATCAGAGTCCGACGGTGTGTAGGTATACGATGAGTCATTACTTACCACAATACCGTCTACCTTCCAAAGGTATCCAGGTGAAGTACCTGGGTGATTTGTCATAGTGTTGAAGAAAATTGGTCTGCCTGCACAAATAGTAAGACTACCATCGGGCAAAATGGTAATTGATGGAACCACTACATGGTTGATGTCTATAGCTGCACTACCATTCATACTACGAGTACAAAGCGTTGTTGCATTTATGGCTAGCACGGTATAGTTGCCTGCTACATACTGTACACCAAAGTCTAACGGCAAACCTGTTCCTGCTACTGGGCTTCCTACAGATATAAATCCATTCTGCAAAAGATATATCATGCCTGGTTGTGATCCTGACAACCCGACATGATGTGCTGTACTGCCAGCTTCTGTAGCTGTTATTACAGAGTCTGATGCTCCTGATGTACAATAATAGCCGCCTCCAGTTACTGTAAATGTATCTGGTAATGGATTCACACTTATTGTAGCACTTCCTACCATATTGTTAGTACACATTGTGGTGGCATTTGTAGCCATCACAGTATAGATGCCTGGCAATGTATTCATACCCAAACTAAGTGAAGCACCTGTGCCTGCGTATATGCTTCCTATGCTACTGCTACCATTGTACAACTGATAGTTTATACCCGTGTTAGATCCGGTAAGACCAACATTTACACCTGTGCCACCTGCACAATAACTACCACCACCTGTTACAGAATACACAGTAGGCAGCGGATTTACAACTACAGTAGCAGATCCTGACATGTTGCTCATACAGCTGGTACTACCATTGACCGCCAATACGGTATATGTTCCAGCAGCTGTTTGCAATCCAAAATTTAAAGACGAACCTGTACCTGCCAATGGGCTACCTACTACTGTGCTACCATTATAAAGCATATAATTGATACCTGAAGCACTTGAGCCCAACCCAACATTTACACCTGTACTGCCAGCACAATAGCTACCACCACCTGTTACAGAATGAACAGCTGGTGTAGGGTTCACGAAGATCGAAGCACTACCATTCATGTTTCTGGTGCAGAATGTTGTAGCATTCATACCCACCACAGTGTAGGTGCCAGCCATGGTTTGCAATCCAAAATCAAGCAAAAATCCTGTGCCAGGTACCGGGGTGCCTACAGCCGATGTGCCATTATACAATATGTACATAACACCCACCTGCGACCATGATAAACGTACATGTAAACCAGCACCACCAGCGCAATAACTACCTCCACCCAATACTGTATAGGCTGTTGGCAATGAATTCATCACTACTGTTGCACTACCACTTGCGTCATTGGTGCAGGAGGTCGATGTGTTGGTGGCCAATACCGTGTATGTACCGGGAGCAGTAAATATGCCGAAGTTTAACGCACTTCCAGTGCCTGTTACAGGTGCACCTACTGCTGACGAGCCATTATACAATCTATAATTGATACCAGTATTAGAACCCGAAAGACCCACAGAAACTCCTGTGCTACCAGAGCAATAACTACCACCTCCTGTTACTGCAAACACAGCAGGTAACGGATTAATGATTACTGCAGTAGTGCCGGTCATAGCCCTGCTACATGTAGTACTTGTATTTGTAGCCACAACAGAGTAAGTGCCCGCTGTAGTTTGTAAACCAAAATCAAGTGCGGAACCAGCACCTATCAACGAAGTAACTGCAGTAGTACCATTAAATAACTGATAGAAAACACTAGAGGTAGATCCACTGAGTCCTACGCTTACTCCCGAACCACCTGAGCAGTAGTCGCCACCTCCAGTAACGGTAAATGCGGCAGGCAATGGATGTGCTATCACGTTAGCAGTTTTAAAACAACCAGTAGATAACTGATAGGTGATTACAGCACTACCCACGCTCACACCTGATAACAAGCCGCTCACAGGATCTACAGCTGCTACACCAACAGTGCTCGATGTCCATGTACCACCGCTTACACTATTGCTCAATGTAACTGACGACCCTATACACACAGATGTGGTGCCGCTTATTGCCGCAGGTGTTAGCAATACTGTTTGTGCACCTCCGCCTACTATTGTACCAAATGTGGTTTTAAAGCCAGACGTTGTTATGAAATCTCCAGTTGTCATTGGTGCTACTACTATAGTTCTGCCAGCCACAGCACCCAGTGCCACATCAGCAGTTATTACATAGTGTACCGTTGTGCCAAACAAGCCACTGTATATCTTACTAAGCCCAGCAAAGGTACTGGTACTACTAGTAGCTACTAATGCTCCTCCGGGTGCGTCTTCCCACAACTGGTAGCGCACTATGTCCGATGTTGTTGCTGTACCTGTTTGTGAAAATGATATATCTGTAAGGGTTGTATTGGGAAATACACCTGTAGCTACAAGGGTAAACTCATAAATAGTTACTTGATTAGTACCCGGGCATTTTGTAGAAGCAGTCACTACCGATGGCGTAGATAAAGACACCGTGGTGGCGGCTTGGCTCTTACCTACAAAAACAAATAGTAATAAAATAGCCGTTGCTATAAATGAAATGGGGGTCCTTAATGCACCCAACTTTCTCGTTTTTAATGATGATGGGGAGCCTTGTGCATCACGTCTCAAATCAACTGTCTTAGATCTTTTTCTCATAAATGGTGTGTTTTATTTGGTTAATGAAAGAATACAACACAAAAGTCCTCGACTTCATTCTTTTTATGATTGACACTAGTCACGCATCCAAATGATAGTGGTCATACACAACCACTTCACAAAAAGAGGATGTCTCCCGCATTTGCTTGCACAAACGCAGGAGACATCCATTATTATCAGTAGTATGTAATTATTCAGCCTTACTGAGCCAGTAGTGTTTTTACCATTTCAGATATTGCTTTGCCATCAGTTTTGCCAGCCAGTTGTTTGCTGGCCACGCCCATTACCTTACCCATATCTGCTGGCGATGTAGCACCCACTTGCGCTATTATATCACTCACTGCGGCTTTCAGCTCGTCGGCAGTCATTTGTTGTGGCAAAAACTTTTCTATTATTGCTAGCTCATCTCTTTCTTTTGCAGCCAGGTCTTCGCGGTTTTGTTTCTCAAAAATCTCCAGCGAATCCTTCCTTTGTTTAGCCAGTTTTTGCAGCATTTTCAGCTCCATCGCTTCTGTTATTTCGCCAGTAGCACCTTCGGCCGTTTTTTCTATTATTATTGCTGCTTTGATGGCACGTAGGGTACGCAATCCTGCTTCATCTTTAGCGCGCATTGCGTTTTTCAGTTCTTCCATTACTCTCAGTTCCAGAGACATAGTTTTTGTTTTTTAAAGGTTGATAACCGAATGATTATTTGATAAACACCCTAGTAAGTATGCTTATACTATAGTTACGCGCGGTGTATTTATGCTTGCTTATCTGCTTGCTCCAGCGCATCACTTGCTTTTTTCAAAAAGCTTTTTGCAAATGCTTTCATTTCCCTTCCCAGCTCTTCATTTTTAGTGGCACGCACATAGGTATCTGCCATCCCAAACAAGGTCTGGTAAAAGAAATCATTCATCTCGTCTACCATCATTTTACTCGTCCATAGGTCTATGCGCAGTGCAGATTTCTCATCACCGTCCCACAGGCCCAGCAGTATGGCTTTGGCCTTTTGCAGATCTGGCACGCCACCATCAGGCGCTGTCCACATTATATTTTCCGGCATCTTATCTTCTGCCAGCTCTACTTGTATACTTATTGTTGATTTCATATTGCTATTAATAGTTTGCAAAAGTACAGCTAATTTAGAAATGGATAACCCAGCTATAGTAGTCGTGAGCAATTTACAGCATGCTAGATCGAGGAGTGACCAACGATTACAATTTTAAAAGTCTATTTTCGTTAAAAAATCAACAATTTTTTTGTTAGTTATGCTCAAAGTTGTTAAATT
>JBIKKS010000179.1:0-5265 GCA_044360235.1 Flavipsychrobacter sp.
ATAGCAGATTGATTACGGGCGGTTATAGGGAATAATAAAGCCCCTGATTGTTGTGTCAGGGGCTTTATCTATACTATTTGTATATCGTGACTACTATTTGAACTGTGGTATCAATTCCTGAGCTAGTTTCACCATTTTAGCTAAGCCATCTTCAGGAAGATTTCCTTTTTTGAATTCTTTAAGAACATCAGAGTATTTCAACTCCATCTGCTGCAAGAACAATTCTTCAAAAGCTTTTACATTTTTAACTGCTACTTCGCGTATCAGGTTGTTAGTACCCAGATATATCATAGCTACCTGCTTTTCTACTGAGTAGGGGTTGAACTGTAGCTGCTTCAATATTTCCACGTTACGGCTACCTTTATCAATGATGTTTTTAGTAGCAGCATCTAGGTCACCACCAAATTTAGAGAAGGCTTCCATTTCTCGGTAAAGTGCCTGATCCAGTTTAAGTGTACCTGCTACTTTTTTCATTGATTTAATCTGTGCATTACCACCCACGCGGCTTACAGAGATACCAACGTTAATTGCGGGACGGATACCAGCGTTAAACAGGTTTGACTCTAGGAATATCTGACCATCTGTGATAGAGATAACATTGGTAGGGATATATGCAGATACGTCACCAGCCTGTGTTTCAATGATTGGCAATGCTGTAAGCGAACCACCACCTTTTACCATGTGCCTAATGCTTTCTGGTAGATCGTTCATTTGCTTAGCTACATCATCGTTATTGATAACTTTGGCAGCACGCTCCAGCAAACGGCTATGTAGATAGAATACGTCACCAGGATATGCCTCACGTCCTGGAGGACGACGAAGCAGCAAAGAAACCTCGCGATAAGCCACAGCTTGCTTAGAAAGGTCATCGTAGATAACCAATGCAGGACGACCAGTATCGCGGAAGAATTCGCCTATGGCAGCACCCGCAAATGGAGCGTAGAACTGCAATGGAGCAGGATCAGATGCTGAAGCAGACACGATAGTGGTGTATGCCATGGCACCTGAATCTTCTAGTGTTTTCATAACACCAGCTACAGTAGATGCTTTCTGACCTATAGCTACATATATGCAGTATACAGGCTTACCTGCGGTAAAGAATTCTTTTTGGTTGATGATAGTATCTATACAGATGGCTGTTTTACCAGTCTGACGATCGCCGATAACTAGCTCACGCTGACCACGACCGATAGGAATCATCGCATCTATCGCTTTGATACCAGTTTGTAGTGGTTCTTTTACAGGCTCACGAAAGATAACACCAGGTGCTTTACGCTCCAGTGGCATTTCATACAGTTCGCCCTTGATGGGTCCTTTACCATCTATTGGCTCGCCTAGTGTGTTTACTACACGACCCACAGTACCTTCACCTACTTTTATAGAGGCAATCTTGTTGGTACGGCGCACTTTGTCGCCTTCGCGTATACCTGCAGAATCGCCCATAAGTACCACGCCTACATTGTCCTCTTCAAGGTTGAGGGCTATAGCTTTTACACCATTGGTAAACTCTACTAGCTCACCCTGACGTACGCCTGTAAGACCATATACACGGGCTATACCATCGCCTATCTGTAATACGGTACCTACTTCTTCGAGGCTGGCACCACCGTCTACCTGAGCCAGTTGCTGGCGCAAAATCGCCGATATTTCATCCGGTTTAATACTAACCATATACTTATTTATTCAAGAGTTAAAATTCAATAATCTTTATACTGTTGCTGTTGTAACTATACTACAGCACTATATTAATACAATTTTGCAACGTATGACTGATCTATGATAGTAGATTTCACGTCATTAAGGTATTTTTTCACACTGCCGTCAAATAACTGATCTTCTACCTCTAGCACAAAACCACCTATCAGACTTTCGTCCACAGTTGTTTCAAGGTTCATAGAGTCATTTGGCATAAATGTTGCCACTTTTGTAGTGATACTGTTTTTTACAGCATCAGATACTGGTGTGGCAGTGGTAAGTTTTACTGTCCGTATGTGCTTCAACAGATTGTACTGTGTGATAAATGCCTTAGCAATTTCTGGTAAGTTTTGCTCGCGACCTTTATTTACTAACAACTTAATGAAACCTTTTGTAAGTACATTGAGCTCCTGACTAGCCAACACAGCAAAAATAACAGACAATTTTTTATCACCTTTTATTACAGGACTCTGTAACATCATTTCAAATTCTGGGCTGATAGAACAAACATGACTCATGTTACGCATATCTGTTAGCGTAGCTTCAAGGCTGTTTTGTTCGATAGCAAGGTCTAAAATTGACTTGGCATATCTTGCCGCAAGACGGGGATTTCGCATAACTTTTTAATCAGTTTACCTCAGTATGGTCACTCAGTTAGTAGTGAGTGTATGTTATCGTATCAGTTACTTCATAGGACACTGCGCCCCAGAGAAGTATTAGTTAAGTCTTATGTCTTCAGACAGCATTTGCATGTATGCTTCTTGGCCTTCTGCTGCACTCAGTTGTTTGCGCAGTATCTTGCCAGCCACAGCTACAGCCAGGCTACCTATTTCGTTTTTCACTTCGGTGAGGGCTGCCATTTTCTGCTGCTGTATCTGCTGCTGAGCATCTATTATTATTTTGTTAGCTTCAGCTTTGGCTTGCTCTTTAGCTTCATTAATGATACGATCTTTCATTTCTTTGGCTTCTTTCAGCATCACTGTGCGCTCTTCACGAGCTTGAGCCATGAGTTTTTCGTTCTCACTTTTCAGCTGTGTCATTTCACTTTTCACACGCTCAGCAGTAGCTATTGAGTCTGCAATACTTTTTTCACGATCGCCAAGAGAGCTCAGTATGGGCCCCCATGCAAACTTGCGAAGAATAAAAAACAAAGCCAAAAACGCAATGAGCGTCCAGAAAAATAGACCGAGTTCCGGGGTCAGCAAATCCATTGTTAATGATTTACCCCCTGCACTATAGTTAGCAGCAGGAGAAAGTTATATAATTTGATACTACTTAGTTCATGTTGCTGCTGCTACGTCGTATAGCTCAGCAATAATTGCTTGATGTAAAAATAACTGCATCTTCGGCCCTATGCGTCAGATGCAGTTAAGATTCGTGATGACTACTTAACGAAGATAGCAAGGATACCTGCGATAACCGCAAATAGTGCCACACCCTCTACGAAGGCAGCAGTCAAAATCATGTTAGCGCGGATGTCGCCTGAAGCTTCTGGCTGACGTGAGATAGACTCTACCGCACCTTTACCTATCTGGCCTATACCAACACCTGCACCCAGGGCTGCTATACCTGCACCGATAGCGCCACCAGCTTTAGCTAGTTCGCCGCCTTCCAACATAATTGTGTTCAATAATACTGACATGTTATTATGGTTTTTGATTAAAAAAAACTCTCTTTTATAGTTTCCCTCTTACGAGGAACGTTTGTTGCTTTAATAGTATCATTCACTTTTTCGACTAGTGTGCCGCAGCCTCTGAATGACCATGACCTTCTTCATGACCATGACCCTCCTCAATTGCCTGACCTATAAACACTGCCGTAAGGTTAGTGAAGATAAAGGCCTGTATAGCAGCAACCAGCAATTCTAGTGTAAACATGAACACTGAAAAAGCAAGAGATACTGGTATAAATCCTATTCCAGCAAACTTACTTAGTGCACCGAATATGAATATCATAGACACCACACACAATATTACTATGTGGCCAGCAAGCATATTTGCAAAAAGACGTATAGTAAGCGCTACTGGCTTTATAAACAATGAGATAACCTCTATAGGCACCAGCAAAAACTTAATACCCGTAGGCACTCCCGGCGGATTGAACAAGTGACCCCAGAAATGTTTGTTGGCACGCACCAGCAATACTATAAATGATATCAACGATAAGCAGAGTGTTACAGCTATGTTGCCGGTGAAGTTGGCACCACCAGGCAATAGACCCAACAAATTGTTTACCCAAATGAAGAAGAATACTGTAAGCAGCATTGGCATATACTTCATAAACTTGCTACCAAGGTTAGGTTTAGCTACTTCATCTCTTATGAAAATTATAGCGATCTCTAGTGCATTCTGAAAACCCTTTGGTGCCTTCACCGCCGATGTATTGTACTTTTTAGCGGCCGATGTCATCAACCACAGTATTATAACTACGCTGATAAGCATAGATAATACATTTTTGGTGATAGAAAAATCATAAACCACAGAGCCATCTTCTGCTTTGATTTTTTCTTTCATGTTCTTTTCTACATAAAGACCATTGTAAGTTGTGTGGCTAATATAGTTGTCATTAGCATCTTTGTACCAGCCACCATGATGAAACTTACTGTACGAAAACACCTGCAAACCCTTGCCTGGCTGATAAACAATGACAGGTAATGGTATAGCTACTTCTGTTTCATGGCCATCAGCACCTTTCAGGCTAAAGAAGTGCCACTCGTGCGAATCAGATACGTGACCAAACACCAATTCTGTAATGTTAATTCCTTCTTTTTTTTCTTCGACACCGGCCTCATGTCCTGCAGTCGCTTCCATTGGGTGTGTTTCTTCTGTTTGTGCAAAAGAACTATTCGACGAAACGGAAAGCCCGAAAACCAATATCAATAAGGGAAAGAGACGTTTTAAGTACATTACTGCTCTAAAATTTTGCGCAAAGATAAGTGTTTTGTTGTCAAAAAAACTATTTTCGGTACAAAAACAATGAACGTATTTTAATGATACATCATGAATACCAACAACCGCACAAAAATAACATAATTACTATGTATAGTGTGCTAATACTTTTATTATTTCATCAGCAGCACTCAATAAGGCACTATACTTATCAAACTCTAAGATTAGGAAAGCTACTTAACAATAAAACGACTAGCTACTAAAACAGCAGACTATCTACTAAAAAACAACTATTCACCAACAAAACGACTATCTACTAAGTACTATCAACTATCTACTATACTAAACGACTATTTGAAAACATTATACTTAATAATACAGTACAGCGCCCTGAAAGCATCTTTCATACCTATTTTTTTACCCTCTTCGTACGTTCGTCCGTAGTACGATATACCCACCTCATAGATACGCACCTTTGGTATGCGCGATATTTTGGCAGTGACCTCAGGCTCAAACCCAAAACGTTTTTCCTCTAGTTTTATACCCTGTATCATTTCTCTACGGAAAACCTTGTAACAAGTTTCCATATCAGTCAAGTTCAGGTTGGTAAACATGTTCGACGCTGTAGTCAGCCACCTATTGCCTATCGAGTGCCAGAAGAACAATATCCTGTGAGGCTTAC
>JBIKKS010000180.1:0-5263 GCA_044360235.1 Flavipsychrobacter sp.
AGTGTAGATGAAGCCATTGCATTCTTTGAAGAAGAGAAAAAACTAACTAATGCGATTAGGCCTCTCAGCGATGTGGGGCTGGGATATGTGAAGCTGGGGCAAAGCAGTGACACCCTGAGTGGTGGCGAAGCACAGCGTGTAAAGCTGGCTTCGTTTCTGGGCAGAGGTCGCATGAAGGACAAAGTACTATTCATATTTGATGAGCCTACTACTGGGCTGCATATACACGACATCCGCAAGTTATTGCAGTCTTTTGATGCTCTGATAGAGCAGGGACACTCTATACTAGTAGTAGAGCACAACACAGACGTGATAAAGTGTGCCGACCATGTGATAGATCTAGGACCCGAAGGTGGCAGTGCTGGTGGCAACCTGCTCTACGAAGGCCCAACCGACGGGCTAAAACTGGTGAAGGAAAGTTATACGGGGATGTATTTGTAAAACAATAAGGGTTATTTAACCCACACATACTTGGTCTGCGTGTATCTCTTTATGAACAAGTATTTACCTGTATTGCCGACCAGAGTATTGCTGCTGAATGCGCTAAGTGACAAGCGTACATGTTTTTTTGAGAAGGATTGTAGTACATCCTTGGGTATGGCTATGTTGCCGCCATTGCTGGCTGCATAGTACCTGAATGTGGTGAGGCTGTCATCGCTCACTGGCAATGCTATTTCTAGCATAGAGGTGTCTGAATGAGGGGTGTTGGTATCGTAGAAGTAGTAAATGTTGTTGAACGAGTCTGATACCGTATCGGGTATCAGTATAGTACTATAAGGGAAGGGTTGTGTATTGGCATAGGCAATGTCTGCTCTCCCTTTCAGTATCCATGACACCTTAAAGTCAGTGCTGGTAGAGTCTTGTGTGTAATTGTCTTTGGCATATTGTCTATCACTACTGCCTAACAGCTGCTTTCCATTCACTATCACAGCGGCACTATCGCCTAGCGATGTCATTGCAGCATAGAAAACTATGCTACCTCTGTTGGTTGTCAGAGATGAGTCAATGATTATGTTTGCTGAGAACACATCTGTGATGCCGCTGGTGTCATACGGTATTATCAGTGAAGGCGGGTAGGGTGTAGTGCAGCAGTTGGTTTGCGAGTTTGTGTCTTTTTTGCTGCACGAGTTAGTAAATATTATTACAGTCAGGACCCACATTGCTACACCTATTATTCTCATACCAGTTATTAAGACAATAAAAGTAATCCAAATTCAACAATTGTCTTGCACAGTGTCAGATGTACTTGCCTTCAAAAAAATAGTCCCCTGCAAAAGCAGAGGACTAGATGTATGTGAGAACAAGAGTTGTACTAGTGCTGCACAGAGAAACGAAGTGTTTTACTTCTGCCCTCTGCCGATACTTGCAGCATGTATATTCCAGAAGGAAGATTTCCTGTATTTATTTTTTCATTTAGAGTCCCTGCTATTAGCATTGCATCTTTGGAATACACTACCTGACCCAACGGATTGATAACAGCCACCGACAATACCTCGCTACCTAATCCTTGCAAATCTCCACTTATAGTAAAGTTGCCATCGTTAGGATTTGGGAATAAGGAGATGTCATACATCAATGAAGACATATCTTCTACAGATGTGTTGGGGCGGATAGTCAGTTTGTTGCTCTGCTTGATAGATGGTGAAGTACATGCCATTATTGAGGTCACTAATAGAGATACAGTATCGTAGCGGGTTACATTCAGCTTGGTGTACGTAGTATTTGTAGCACCAAATATATCACCACCATTCAGCAGCCACTGGTAAGTAGCACCTACACCAGCATTGTATACAGTTGATGTAAAAGTGATACTATCACCAGGATTCACTGACACACCAGGATTTGCAAAAATGTAAACCATCAGTTCGTTAGTGATAACATTCATTTTTATGGTGTTGCTGGAAGCACTTGCAGGGAAAGGACAAAGGGCATTGCTATTCAGCACGCAACTTACTTCTGAACCATCTGTAAGTGTTGAAGAAGACCATGTAGGCGACATGGCACCTACTACAGGCATACTACCTATCATCCACTGATAAGCGGGTGTCACACCTGGGTTAGTAGCTACAGTACTGAAGTCTACCATTGTGCCGCCACATATAGTATCATTAGGGCTAACGTTAATGCTGAGCGATACCAGAGTGTTGGGAGTAATAGTTACCGTTACCAATGTGGCTGTAGACGGGCAACCATCGACAGTGTCAACTACAAAATAGTTACCAGCATTAGCCGCTGAAATAGGGGATATTACTGGCGATTGTACATTTGACGTAAAACCCGCTGGCCCACTCCATGAGTAGTTACCCGGCAATGTTGACGCAGTATCTGCATATAGATATAACGTACCGCCATTGCAATTCAGCGCACTAGCAAAAGCCACAGGCGGTGGTGGTGTAAAGTCGTTTACTACAACATCTACAGTGGCAGTTGCGGTAGGGCAACCATTGTGTGTAGTTGTTACGGAGTAGGTGCCTGCATGAGCCAACGTTACAGCGGCTCTGGTGGGGTTTTGTAAAGCCGACACATATGCAGCAGGACCAGCCCATGCATATGAAGAGATAGACCAAGTAGCGGTAGCTGTAAGAAACAAAGTATTACCTACACACAGAGGAGTGTTAGCACCTACCGTAACAGCAGGAAGTCCGCCTACTACTGTAATGTTCAAGAAATTATCTACCGACGTATAAGCAGGATTGCTAGCCACTAAGCGTATTCTGTAACCAGTGCCCAATGTAGTGCCGGCTGGTATAGTGCAAATGATGTTGCCAGTGGTTGACGATGTCAATGTTCCTATTACCACTGGTGCAGCAAAGCTGCCAGTGATGTCAGACATCTGTACAGAAAATACATTGCCTGGCTGATAGTTGAAATTGACTTGGTAGTTAACCCTCAATTGTCCGCCAGCACATACCAACGTATCCGTAAAAGGTTGCACAATCAGCGCGAAGGTATCTGTGCGGAATTTAGTAAGGAAACCATCATAAGTACCACCACCATATGCTGCCTGTGCTGCACCAACAGTAGCTATGCCTGCCGTGCTGGTAGTATGTCCGGCTAGCAATATCTGACCACCATTATCGCAAGCTACACCAAAACCATAATCATAAAGGGCATTACCAAAGTAAGTACCCCACATTCGCTGACCCAACTGTGTAAACTTAGCTACATAAGCGTCATAGTTGCCACCTATTGCAGGTTGCAGACTGCCTGCTGTTGCTATGCCATTGGTACTAAAAGTACCACCAGCAATTACCAGATTGCGTGATGGATCCAGGCATATACTCTCTCCATAATCCAGTCCAGAACCACCATAGTACGTGCTCCAGGCCACAGCTCCTGCCGTAGTGAAGTATGCTACAAATGCATCTTGTACGCCACCACCATAAGATGGTTGGTGAGCATTAGCTGACGCTATACCACTGGTACTGCTCGTATATCCTATTACGCCTACAGCACCATTGGTAGTGTTGCATATAGCTTCAGTGCCCTGTTCAGAGCCTGTACCACCAAAATAAGTACCCCAAAGTCTGGTTGCGGCTGTGTTATTCAGCTTAGCTACAAATGCATCATTAGCGCCACTCAGTGTTGTTTGGTAGGCACCAGTTGATGCAATACTTACTATACTATTTGTTTGTCCGGTTATTACTGGATTGTTAGCTCCATCTACAGTTATACCTGCGCCCTCGTCTATACCAGTTCCACCATAGTATGTAGAATAAATATTAGCACCTGTACCAGATGCACCGTTAAACTTAGCTATAAATGCATCAGCAGTACCGCTTAGTGCTGTTTGGTAAACACCAGCAGTGGCTATAAGTGAAGCACTCTCGGTGCGTCCAGTTATGTATATATTGTTAGCAGCATCTACAGCTACACCGTTCACTGCATCATTTCCTGTTCCGCCACCGCCTGCAGGGCCACCATAATAGGTAGACCAAATACGATTACCGTTGTTGTCTACACGCAGCAGGAAACCATCAGTTGGACCACTCAATGCCGTGCGATACGCACCTGCAGTTGACAAACCTGCTGAGTTGGTGACACCACCTAGAAATATACCTGTGCCAGCAGCATTCAGCGCCAAGCAAGTGCCTCTGTCATTGCCTGTACCACCAAAGTAAGCAGTGAACTGTAGTAAACCAGCTGCATCATACTTAGTTATAAATGCATCAAAAACAGCATTAAAAGTAACATCAAATGCACCACCGAAACCTAGTCCGGCACTAGAAGTGTAACCACCTATATAGGCATTGCCGCCACCGGTTATTTTCACAGCAGTTGCTACATCTTCATTGGCACCACCAAAATAGGTACTCCACAATATGAAGGGGTCAATAGTTAATGTTCCGTTACTTTTTGCAGTCTCAAAACTTACTATGTTGCCTTGCAGCTTAAAGTTGGCAGCTACTTCTTTACCAGTTGCATTTTCGTATGCAAAAGGCTTTTTCTCTTGCACTTTGCCCATTGGGGTTATGGCAGCTATGCCACCATCAGGAGTTATGCTAAGGTTAGTAGCACCGCCATATTGCAGCTTTATAAGGTTGGCATCGGCACCCGGACGTACTACAAAGTCATACTCGACATTGTCACCCTTTACATACAGTACCCAGTCTATACCGGGATATACTTCCTTGTAGGTGATTTTGTTGTATGCTGAAGCTGTTATACCAGTTGCAGCAGTATGCTGGTTATAGTATTTTTCGTAGTAGGCTTGTTTGTCGCTGGTTATTACCTGTGCGTTTTTGTTAGCACCCAGCAGTGTCACATCCATGCGGTAAGTCTTCATTACGGGATTGGCACCAGTGGCATCCTCTAGTTTTCTGAACTGATAATGCAACTCACCATTACCCACATACAGATTCATGCCCGGAGTAGACATTTTGAACGCTATATCATTCAGTATAGTACCGTTATTGTCTGTGATCTGACCATTATTTTCTATAAACGTCAACGGTTTTTGCACACCCTGCCCTACAGAGGGTATAGTGTTTTTTGCCATCACCGAAAAAGACAAAAGGCAACTCAATGCAAGGGCTGCGCACTTTGTACCATTCAAATACATATTGAAGTATTTTAGTTAAAATATACAGACTGCAAAATAGGAAATATATTCGGGATTTGAAACCGGGATATTTCAGTATCTGCAACAATTTGGCAGGCAGATTTTCATTTCAATAAACAACTACCCCAACCAGTAGTTTTTATAGCTATTTGTGTGGGGTAATCAATGAATAAATAGCAGAATCAAGAAACTTACCATTGT
>JBIKKS010000181.1:0-5249 GCA_044360235.1 Flavipsychrobacter sp.
AAAAAGTGTGTCTGAAGATTAGAATTATTTGTCAAAAACATTAAAATATTTCCCTATTTCCCGATACAAAACTTAGAAAAAATGTAGTCTAGTTTATCCTCTGTGGTTACCTGACCGGTGATGGTGCCGAGATAGTGGAGGCAACGGCGGATATCGAGAGAGAGGAGGTCGCCGGGGAGGTTGGTGTCCATTCCGGTTTTTATGTCGGTGAGGGAGGTGAGTACGTCTTGCAGGGCAGCAAAGTGACGGGCATTGGTTACAATGGTGCCTTCGTGTTGTATCTGTCCACCAGTTACTAGGTTGTAGAGGGCATCTTTAAGGTCGGTAATGTGCTCTTTGTTGCGGGCAGAGATGAGCAGGAAGGGTACCCCCAATGTCTGCAGGGAAGCTGTAGCTGCTGGTATACCGGGAATATCGGCTTTGTTGCCCACCAGTAGAAATGTGGTATTTGAAGAGCGAAAAGCTTCTACCTGCGCCAGTAAGTCGTTTTGCTCGTAGTCGGAATCAATGAAACCAGCTACATCGAATAGGTAGATAACAATATCTGCCTGACTCATAGCGGTGCGGCTACGGGCTATACCCTGCTGTTCTATGAGGTCGGTAGTGTGCTGGCGAATACCAGCGGTGTCTATGAGGCGATACAGTATGCCATTGATGTTGAGGGTCTCTTCTATGGTATCGCGGGTGGTGCCAGCTATCTCGCTTACTATGGCACGTTCTTCGTTGAGCAGCGCATTGAGCAGCGTGCTTTTGCCTGCATTGGGTTTACCAGCTATGGCTACGCTGACACCGTTTTTTATGGCATTGCCTAATGTGAAAGAATTGGCTAACTGCTGAGTGGCATGGGTGATTTGGGTGATGAGATTATAAAACTGTGTACGATCGGCAAATTCTACATCTTCCTGACTGAAATCGAGCTCTAGCTCAATAAGGGCACTAAAACGAATGAGCTGCTCGCGCATGGCGGCAAGGTCGTGAGAAAACCCACCACGGAGGTTGTGCATAGCGGCCTTGTGTGCGCTGCTACTGTTGCTGGCTATAAGGTCGGCAACAGCTTCGGCTTGTGTCAGGTCTAGCTTACCATTCAAAAACGCGCGCATGGTAAACTCGCCAGGCTGTGCCATACGAGCACCAGAAGCTGCATATAATGCTAGTACCTGTTGCAATATGTAGGCTGAACCATGACAAGATACCTCTACCACATGCTGCCCAGTGTAGCTGCGGGGGCCTTTGTAGAGGCTAACCACCACCTCGTCTATAACCACACCCTGATGCACTATGCGCCCGAAATGTAGTGTATGGGAGGGCTGCTGCGTGAGGTCGGCACCCCGAAAATGTCCGTGAGCGATACTGATGGCGTCGGGACCACTGAGACGAATAATGCCTATGGCACCCTCGCCGGGTGGAGTGGCTATGGCTACTATAGTATCTGTAAGCTGGTGCATAGGCGCAAAATTAATGGTAATAGATGAGGTATGTGTGAAGAGGGAATAAAACAACCTTACCTACACAGAAATTGGTGTGAGCGGCGACAGAAAACTGACTACTTTAGCTATAAAATAGTGTAAACATGCGTGCAGTGATACAAAGAGTAGCTGATGCCAGTGTAACAATAGAAGGCAAAGTAAAAGCTTGCATAGGTGCGGGGTATATGGTGCTGCTAGGTGTGGAACTGACTGATGCAAAGGAGGATGCAGAATGGCTGGCAAGTAAAATAGCTCAACTAAGGGTGATGAATGACGAAAATGGCAAAATGAATCTGGATATAAAACAAACAAGCGGTGAGGTGCTAGTGATAAGCCAGTTTACGCTACATGCGGCTTACAAAAAGGGCAACAGACCATCGTTTATAAAGGCTGCCAGACCTGAAGTAGCCACACCGCTATATGAATACTTCTGCGAGCAACTGAGTGTGCTGCTGGGTAAAAAAGTAGAGACAGGTGTGTTTGGGGCGGATATGAAAGTAAGCCTGACGAATGATGGACCAGTGACAATAGTGATGGATACAAAAGAAGAATGATAGAAGTGATGTAGGGGTAAGAATATGAAGCTTAGAGGGCATTAAAAAACATAAGTAAACCCTACAAATACTATAATAACCCCAAGGGATGTGAGCCCAAACAGTGCAAAACCATGGCCATCAGTACCCGAAAACACACCGGTAATAGTGAGCAGGAAACTAAGAAAACAAACTATACCACCAGCCAGTATCAATGATAAACCTAGCGTGCGACGGCGAGCATTGCGTAGGGTAACGGTGGCATCTACCAGCTCCTTTATAAAGGTAAGATCATGACCATGATCGAGCAGGTATTGTTCTATCTGAGCACGAGGTTCGCCGAGATCTAGCAGACGCATAACATATTGACCCGGAGTTTCGTCTTTTATTGGTTGGCTCATGATTGCGTAAAAGTTTTGCTTGTGTTAGTGACATAAAACAAAATTGCCAGTGAAATTTGCATCTCACTGGCGGTGATAAAGATTAAGCGTTTTCATCGAGCGAGGTGTGATTGTCGCCACCCAAGCTGTAGTAGTTATTTTCTTCGTCTTCTGAACCAATGTTTTCTTGAATGTCATCGTCTTCGCTACCGGGTATATCCAGCGTGCTACCATCTGTGTTGTGGCTTAGAGAGCTGAGCTCGTGAAGTGGAGTACCGTCATCGTCTATAGCATCTAGTGTGGCTGCAAAGAGTGAAGTATCTGTGAGGTTTTGTGCGGCGTACTCTAGCATCAGCGCCTCTTCATCAGATATATCTGCATCAGAAGCGGCAATTATTACACCTTCAGCATCGCGAGGGTCTATAGTATCATTAAATGGCACTATGGGTTCGGTCGTCTCTAGCCGCTCACGACCGTTGTTGTTGGATGGTCTTGTTATGTCTTCGCTAGCAGGATAGTGCGGATACCCCTTCAAATCTTCCTCATTTTGTTGATGGTTCATGGTTATGTATTTGAACAAACTTAACTATAAACGAGATTAAAAAAAATGATTATGGTCAGGAAAACAGAGCATGATTACACTACAAAGGATGTAATACTGCGACCTGAACCCCGTAATTAGTACATCGAACCTGTCACCGATAAAAGCCACATGGCATAGCGATGGCGAAACAGGAAGACCCAACGCCTACACAATAAGTAACAACAGTTCATTTTTGTTGATTAGTGGCATCTTGACTAGATTTGTTGTTTCATAATTATTCACACACAGCAATCGTTTATATTGAACTTCGGTAATGTAGTAGGTCAGCAGGCAGCGAAGGATGGATTAATAAAAATGTGGACACGTAATGTGTTTCCGCATGCTTTGCTTATTTCTGGTGCTGAGGGCACTGGTGGATTACCTATGGCGTTTGCGCTGGCACAGTATATATTTTGCGAAAACAAAAGTGAATTTGACTCTTGTGGCACATGCGCCAATTGTAGTAAGGTAAGCAGGATGGAACATGCCGACCTGCATATGAGTTTCCCCAGCATATCGCACAAGACAGGTGTAAAGCCTAACAGTAAAATGCATATGCAGTCATTCAGGGAGTTTGTGAAACAAACGCCTTATGGCACTACATTTGACTGGCTGCAATATATAAATGCAGAAAACAAACAGGGAAATATTACCGCCGAAGAGTGCAGGGAAATAATAGAAATATTGTACCTGAAGTCGTATGAAGGAGGCAAGAAGGTGCTGATAATGTGGCGACCAGAATACCTAGGCAAAGAAGGCAACATACTGTTGAAGCTAATAGAAGAGCCGCCACAGGACACGATAATGATTTTTGTGGCAGAAAGCAGGGATGAAGTACTAAATACTATACGATCGCGCACACAGGAGGTGAAACTGACACCCATCAAAACTGCCGATATAGCCAGTGCTCTGTCTACCCGCTCACTAGCCGACCCTAGAATGGCATCGCAAATAGCACATATAGCTCATGGCAGCTATACAGAGGCTTTGAGACTGCTGCGCCACACTGACAACGACCTATTTATAGAGGTACGCAAGATATTCAATGTCATATTCACTAATGATGGTGTAGGCATAACAAAGTTTGCTGAGGAATGGTCGAAGGCGGGCAGAGAGCAACAGAAAAACTTGCTGCAATATGTGATTCAGCTAATGGAGCATAGCATCAGGAAACAGTACATGCCGTCTGTACCGGTAGCGCTGCCTGCAGCTGAGGCGGAATTTGCTGGGAAGCTAGCAATGCGTAATATGCCATTAGAGCGTATGACGGCTATGATTAAAGCCATAACAGACACCATCTACTACATAGAGCGCAACGCACATGGCAAAACGCAACTACATGCCTTGCTGATAAGGCTACACCACATAGTGATAGGTAAAGAACTTGTGTAAGGTATCGAAGCGGGATCTACCGTTGCAACTACAGACAGTGTATTGAAGTACCGATGTGGCAATTAAATTTTAAAGAGATTATAAAAACAATAAAGCCGTTGTAGTGATACAACGGCTTTACTGTTTTTATGTCCTAGTATGATTACAATTGGTCGTAGATAGGAGCATCTACATTGCGGCTAACACCGAAGTACTGATAAGTTTTTCTGCGGTATCCCTTTTTTATGTAAACATCGGTATCTGTAGTATAATCTTCTGGGATTGTTCTCCAAGATCTGCGCTTTACATCTCTCCAACGATAGATGCACAAAGTATTAGGTCCACGACGAGTGAGTGCATAAAACTGAAGGTGTTTCTGAGTGTAACCAGCTTTAAGCATTTGGTCATCACTGAATTCATCTTCCGCAACTGTTATGTGTACTCTACCTACTGGATTGTACCAGCCATAAACGGCTACACGGTTTGGACCGGGGTTACGGTATGCCCAAAACATAAGAGTTTTATCTGACCAGCCCCAGTTAAGCAACTGACCATCCTGATATTCTCCGTCAACTACTGTTGCATAATCTCTGTCTTGTGGTATATACCAACTAAATATGCGCACGAGATCCTCCTGCGCAAAACTTCTGTTGGATAGAAAAATAGCTGCTAATAATGTAGTAACTAAGACGATGGTTCTTTTCATGTTTGTTCTTGTTTTCAAAATTGAACCCAAAATACATAAAATTTTTCTTGACCTGCAAATTATTACCCTACTTTTTTTTTGCCAATCGGCATTATAGTACAATTAGTGTCTTAAACCAGAACATTTGCGGCTTATAGCCCTCACATAGTGTGTGTGACAATAAAAAAGATATGTATTAGGTGCAAAAAGAGCTAAAAAAACTAGTGTTCT
>JBIKKS010000183.1:0-5201 GCA_044360235.1 Flavipsychrobacter sp.
AAGGTCAATGGATACTAGACTACGCTGAGAAAAACGAAACCGTATACGCAGAAATAGACAGTATTGGCAAGGTAACAACCAACGATACCTACATACAGCAACACATAGACATAATACTGCAACACCCACTGGTAAACGTTGCAGCCATCAAGGCTATGAACTATAGTGTAGTAGTAGATGCGGTAAACTCTACCGGGGCAATATCTATTCCTCAACTGCTGAATGCACTGGGCGTAGCTGATGTGACGGTTATAAATGCAGAAGTAACTGGAGAATTTGCACATAATCCAGAGCCATTGCCAGAGCACCTGGTAGAGCTATGCGATACAGTAAAAGCTAAAAATGCACATTTGGGTATAGCTATAGACCCAGATGTGGACAGGCTTTGTTTCGTTTGTGAAGACGGTAGTCTGTTTGGCGAGGAGTACACACTGGTAGCTATAGCAGATTACATACTAGGGCACAAAAAAGGCAATACAGTTTCCAACCTTTCATCAACCCGTGCGCTGCGCGATGTAACCGAAAAACATGGTGGACAATACTATCCAAGTGCTGTGGGAGAGGTGAACGTGGTGAAGAAAATGAAAGAGGTAAATGCTGTGATAGGTGGCGAAGGTAATGGCGGTGTGATAGTGCCTGAGCTGCACTATGGCAGAGATGCCCTTATAGGTATAGCACTGTTTCTAACCCACCTTGCCCAAACTGGCAAAACTGTAAAAGAACTGCGTGCTACGTACCCCAACTATTTCATCTCGAAAAACAAAATAGAGCTGGGCGAAGAGGTAGATGTAAAGCATGTGTTTGAGCAGATAAAAGCTAAATATGCTGCCCAACCTATAAACACAGAAGACGGCCTGAGAATAGACTTTGACAACAACTGGGTGCACCTGCGCACATCTAATACAGAGCCTATTATAAGAATATACTCAGAGAGCGGATCGGAGGCAACAGCAAACGAACTAGCTAAGAAAATTATGGCAGACATTACTGCTGCCATGTAGTGAATGTATAACAATGATCTGTCTTTTATAAAAAACGACCCTATCAAGGGTCGTTTTTTTATATGTGTCATACTTTAAAATATTACACTGCATCGAAAGACAACTCCAGATACACCGGGCAATGATCAGAGTGCACCACTTTGGGTAGTATCTCAGCATGTTTGAGGTTAGGTTTAAGGGGTTCTGTAACATTGATGTAATCTATACGCCAGCCCTTGTTATTGGCACGTGCTGCCCCAAAAGCACTCCACCATGTGTATTGGTGAGGTTGTTGATTAAAGTGGCGGAAACTGTCTACAAATCCATTCTCGAATAGTTTATCCATCCACGCACGCTCTTCGGGCAAAAAGCCAGTATAGTTTTTGTTGCGCACTGGGTCGTGAATGTCTATTGCTCTGTGGCATATATTATAATCGCCACATACTATAAGCTGCTCACGAGTGGTACGGATGTCGTTGATGTAACTGAAAAACTCTTCTAGCCACTGGTACTTATAGGTCTGCCTGTCTTCACCACTTGTGCCACTGGGGAAGTAGGCGTTGATAACGGTTATATAACCAAAGTCGGCACGTATCACCCTGCCCTCAGTATCGCTTTGTGCCAATCCATTACCATAAACCACATTGTCTGGATTGATTTTGGTGAGGATAGCTACACCACTATATCCTTTCTTTTGTGCAGAGAAAGAGTAGACGTTGTATCCAGCGTCGTTTATGGCTCCTTCTGGTACGTCTTCTTTGTTTGCTTTTATTTCTTGTAAACAAATAACATCGGCAGGGTCGGTATTGAGCCAGTCTATGAAGCCTTTTTTGGAGGCGGCTCTTATGCCATTTACATTATAGGTTATGATTCGCATAAAGCTATAGTTTTTGAGTGAGTGAAATTACAGAAATTGAACAGTATTACTGCATTACATTAGTCCATCATCTGCAAGGCTTACATAACTGTGACCTGCTATTATGATGTGGTCTAATAGTGTAATGTCCATGAGTGCAGCGGCTTGTTTCACCTGCCTTGTAAGGGATATATCTGCTTGGCTGGGTGTGCGGTTGCCAGACGGGTGATTGTGGGCTATGATGAGTCTTGACGCATTATAGAGCAGCGCATTTTTTAGTATAATACGCACATCTGCAACGGTGGCTGTGAGCCCGCCACTACTTAGCAATTCATGACGAAGCAACTTGCCTGAATGATTGAGGTACAACACACAAAATACCTCATAATTGAGGTCCTGCAGCAGGGGCATAATAATAGGTATGGCCTCTTTGCTCTGGGTAATAGTTGCTCTATCCAGCCCTTCCGACATCTGACGCCTACGCCCCAGCTCCATAGCCGCTGCTATAGTTATGGCTTTGGCTTCGCCAATACCCTTTATCTTTTGTAGTTCTGTTACCGATAGTCTGCCTAGCTCCCTGAGGTTATTGCCAGCTAGTGCCAGCACATCTTTGGCAAGGTCTATTGCCGACCGTTCTCTATTGCCGCTAGCTATGAGTATACCCAGCAGCTCAGAGTCGGACAGTGAAGTAGCACCCTTTTGCAATAGCTTCTCACGCGGGCGTTCATCTTCCGACCAGTTTTTGATGCTTTTGTTTTCGTTCATAGCCATGTATGAATAGGGAATAGAATGGCGGTAAAGAGATAGCCGTTACACTACCTCAAAAGCTGCATGATAGAAATTATTTTGGGCACTTATTGGTTTGAGATTGATGTAAAAGCACTCTGTAAATAGCCGGTAAGCCATAAACTCATGGTCGTAAACATTAAACTCATCGAACATGATAATGTCGCCCTTTTGCAAAAAAGGATACAACTGACTCAGTGCAAATAGTGTGGCACTAAACAGGTCGGCATCCATGTGTATCAGCTTGCGGGTAGTGCGCATAGAGGCACCATGCTCGTCTAAAAAGCCATTAAGCGTATCCTGAAAAATACCTTTGTAAAATGATGCCCTGCTATCATTTACCTCTGGTATGGGCGAGTGCATATCACCTTTGTTGAACACGCCCCAGCTTTCTGGTAGCCCTTCAAACGTATCAAAACCATAAAAACGTGAAGACGAATGGCGGCATTGTTGTAGCCACCACTTAAAGGAGTTGCCTGATGCCACACCAAACTCCAAATAACATACAGGAGTATCATGAAGCTGGTAGTGATCAGCTATGGCAATAAAACTTTTCAGCCGGTCGTCGTAATGACGAATGGGTCTGTAAAAGTCATTGGTTAGCAGTTGTGCTTTTTTGTTTTTGTGCACCCAAGACGTAAGCAGATTGAAATTATAGATAAAACCAAACAACTTATTGAACGGCTGCAATATTTGCAGCAGACGGGATGCCAGTAAAAAGTCTTTGCTGAATTTTATAATCTTCAGCTTAGTCGTTCTGATAGACATTAGAAGTGATGATGTGGTGCAAAAGTGGCAATAAAAAACGGTAATTGTGCATGTGGTCATTAGGTGGTGCGCTCAGTAAGCCATTTGGCTACTGCAGGTGGCGTGTAGTTGTGCATCATATCCAGCAGTTCGGGTGCCGAGTCGCTGATGAGTAGTGACTTTGCAAAACATTCATTGAGGAATCCTTCCTGTACCACATTGGCATTGAGTGCCTTCAGTGCATCGTAATATCCATTTACATTGAGTATGCCAATCGGCTTTTTGTGTAGGCCCAGCATGCTCCATGTTACCATCTCAAACAGCTCTTCCAGCGTGCCCCAGCCACCGGGTAGGGTTATTACGCCATCGCACAGCTTATTCATCAGCATTTTGCGCTCGTGCATGGTTTCTACCGTTATTAGTTCTGTCAGCCCTTCGTGTGCTATTTCTTTGGTTTTCAGAAAGTGAGGTATTACTCCTACTACTTTGCCACCTTGTGACAGTGCGCCATCTGCCACAGCACCCATTAGGCCCACTCGTGCGCCACCATATATTACTCTTATTTGATTGGTAGCAAGCATAGCGCCTAGGTCGTAGGCAGCTTCCATATAGGCTTCGTTATATCCCTCGGCAGATCCACAAAAAACTACTATACTCTTCATACAGGTGGTGTTATTTAGTTTCCAAATATAGTGATGAAAATTCAGAAATGTAATGGAATGAGGGTGCAGATGGGCTTATAACGGGGTGTATAATGCACTAATACCAGTAGCCAACTCAAATTTTAAGTACACGTTACAACATACCACCGTACTTTTGCAGCCAAAATCAAGAAAATGCAATTTGACCGTAAAGGCTTACCTGCCGAACTTTTACTGCAACTATACACCGAGTTACTGCGTCCACGCATGATAGAAGAAAAAATGTTGGTATTGCTGCGTCAGGGACGCATCAGCAAGTGGTTTAGCGGCATAGGGCAAGAGGCAATATCGGTGGGTGCTGCTATGGCACTGGATGAAGACGAATACATAATGCCCCTTCACCGCAATCTTGGTGTATTCACGGTGCGCAAAATGCCTTTCGACAAACTGTTTATGCAATGGCAGGGAAGGAAAGAGGGGTTTAGCAAAGGTAGGGAGCGTTCCTTTCACTTTGGTGCTAATGAATACCATATTTGTGGTATGATATCGCACCTGGGACCACAACTGGCTATTGCCGATGGGGTAGCATTGGCTCACAAACTTAAAAACGAGAAAAAAGTAGCACTTGCTTTCAGTGGCGATGGTGGTACCTCTGAGGGTGACTTTCACGAAGCACTGAATGTGGCTGCTGTATGGGGATTGCCAGTTATATTCCTGATAGAAAACAACGGATACGGACTAAGCACCCCCAGTAGTGAACAATTTATATGCGAAAGCCTTGCCGACCGTGCAGTGGGCTACGGCATGAGGGGCATAACCATAGATGGTAATAACATACTGGAAGTATACCGCGAACTTACCAAAGCAAGAGCCTACTGCATAACTGAGCAGAAACCCATACTTATAGAGTGTATGACCTTCAGAATGAGGGGACACGAAGAAGCAAGTGGTGTAAAATATGTACCCAAAGAATTGTTTGAGGAGTGGGGCAAAAAAGACCCGCTTCAGAATTTTGAGCAATATCTGAAAGAGCAAAAATTACTCGATGATGATAAAATAGCAGCATTTAGGGCCGAAATACAAAAAGAAATAGAAGATGGCTTGGCTACCGGATTTGAAGCACCACATATAGTGCCCAATACTGCTGAGGAAATAGCCGACGTATACGCTCCTGCCAATATGCCTGAGGTA
>JBIKKS010000184.1:0-5198 GCA_044360235.1 Flavipsychrobacter sp.
CGAAAGAATACAGAGACTAGACTGGATGAGCAATGAAACAAAACAAAAAGCACTGGTGAAGTTGAATGGCTTTATGAAAAAAATAGGCTATCCTGATACTTGGAAAGATTACAGCGCAATGTCTATTTCAGGCAATGATTACATAGCCAACATTTTGTCAGCATCGCAGTGGGAGTATAATTATAACATCAATAGGCTGGGCAAAGCAGTAGACAAAACAGAGTGGCAGATGACCCCACCTACTGTTAATGCATATTACAATCCTGCATTTAACGAAATCGTATTCCCAGCTGGTATATTGCAATACCCATTCTTTGATGAGCTGGCAGATGATGCTGTTAACTATGGTGGCATAGGTGGCGTAATAGGCCATGAAATGACACACGGTTTTGACGATCAAGGTCGCTTGTACAACGCAGATGGCAACCTTGCAAATTGGTGGACTTCGCAAGACTCAGCCAACTTTACTACCAAAGCAAATGTAGTAGTAGATATGTACAATAAAATAGTGGCTATAGACACTACACATGTTAATGGATTACTGACTGAAGGTGAAAATCTGGCAGACCTTGGTGGACTTAGCATAGCATACGAAGCCTTCAAAAAAACTAAACAAGGAATGGGCAATGAAAAAATTGATGGTTTCACACCAGATCAGCGTTTCTTCCTTAGCTGGGCTCAGGTATGGCGCGCCAGCACCCGTCCTGAAGAAATGGCTCAACGCCTGAAAACAGACCCGCACTCACCAAATGAATTCAGGTGTAATGTGCCAGTAAGTAATCTTGAAGCTTGGTACAAAGCTTTCGATATTAAACCTACCGATAAAATGTATCGTCCTGAAAATGAGCGCGCATTGGTGTGGTAGTAACCAAAAGGGAAATAAATAGCATAGAATATTGCAAAGCGACTGACACTTCAAAATAGAATTGTCAGTCGCTTTTGTTTTAAAATGTATTGACTATAATTTAATTCATTATTTCACCAACGATATCTTGTTGTTTTACTGTCTACTTTACAACAGTTACCATACTAAACGATATTATCATTGCGATAAATTGTTTTTTGTGTAAGTTTTGTGTAAATTGTTGCCTGTTTCTATGTAGGCATGCAGCAAATTCATGTATTAATTTGGTGTGTTTATTAAATAGCAATACTGTAATATGAAAAAACAATTCCTCTTTTTGTTATTTGTCGGCATAATGCTGGGTAACTCAGTTCCTGGTCTTGCTCAGTTGGTTGGTACTAACTTTTTCTTGCAGGGTAGGTATCTGGAAATTGGCCAGCTCAACAATGGTGCATTTGGTGCTTGTACTTCTATCGCCGGCTATCACCCTCACTCTCCCGGAGCTGCAATAGGATCTGCACTTGCAGAAGTATATGATTATGGTAAGGATGGCTGGACAGTAGGTACACCGCCATTTATGGGCGATTATACCTATCCAGGTAGTCCTTTCGAAGGATGGGGTTTACAAATAGGAGCCACCCGTACACATGCTCGTCAGCAGTGCCCTGCTGGTGTCTACCAAAATGGTGGTGTGGGTATAGGTCTTACTGGTGCCAACACTACCTATACCAATGCAGGCGGAAGCATAAGAGGTATGTGGATAGGTAATGCATCTGGTGGAACAGTACAAATCAGACAAGAAACAAGAGTAGATACGCTATCATCTGCCGTGGTAGTGACTACAGTTATCCGCAACACTGCTGCTGTGGCTACCGCCCCAATGTATTACATGCGCTCTTGCGACCCTGACAATGACCAAACTTGGCCAGGTGGTGGTTTCTTCACCAATAACACAATTGTACATCAGAACGAAGATGCTCGTCACAGGGTACTTGTTTCAGCAAGAGGTGCGGGCTATCCAGCTGCTGCATATATGGGGTTAGGTACTAAAGACTGTCGTGCTCGTTGCTGTATATACAATGCATGGCCCTTGAATGCTACTGTAGATTTTGCTACAGTTTGGAATAGTACCTACATGACAGCTACTTATGGCTTAGGTCAGACAAGCAATGGTGATATAGCCATTGCACTTACCTACAATTTAGGCAGCATACCTGCAGGCGATAGCACTATACTCTCTTATGCTTACATATTCGATGGCAATTTGGGTTTAGACAGTGCATTCCCCGACCCACAGATAGTAGTAAATGGCGTGCCTAAAATTTCTTACGCTTCTCCTACTCCCAACTTCGACACTTTTGACGTGTGTTTGTATCCAGGCATGACCTCGCTGCCAGTAAGTATACTCAATGCTACAGACAAAAACTGGAGTTGGAGCAAATGGACATGGTCTCCGGGGCTTGGTCTTGCCAGCACTACGGGTGTTAATAACACCATCAGTACTACTGCTTTGCCTCCTTACATAACTTATACCATTACGGGTACAGATAGTGCCACGGGTATGTTCTCGTGTCACAATAAAACATTTTATTTAACCATCCTCACTTGTAACGGCGCTATAGTAAATAGCCCTTGCGTAGGTGATACCTTGTGGTTTAACGCGCCCGGTGATAGTACTGGTGCTACTTACCAGTGGTATGGTCCTGCACCATCTACTACTGTATTCTCTACTACACAACGCACATTCCGTTACCCGGCTACTCCAGCTATGAATGGTGTGTATTCTGTAATCAAAACAGTAGCAGGTGTGCCAGATACATCTATCACTACTGCCTTTATCAGGCACAAACC
Organism: Flavipsychrobacter sp.; assembly: GCA_044360235.1. Lineage (GTDB taxonomy): Bacteria > Bacteroidota > Bacteroidia > Chitinophagales > Chitinophagaceae > Nemorincola. The sequence continues at coordinate 2,696 of JBIKKS010000184.1, forward strand.
TACAGTTACTGCTTCCAGCAATTCACCTTTGTGTATAGGTGCTGCCAATACACTATTGCTAACAGCTACTGTAGACTCGCCGGTAGCAACATACAATTGGAGTGCAGCTCCTCCATCGTTTACCTCTACATTATCTAATCCAACTATACCAGGCTTCTCAGTATCAGATACGGGTGTATATACGGTAATAGCTACAACAGGTTATGGCTGTAAAGACACGGCCAGCATACGTGTATCGCTCATACCACCACCGCCGCCACCAGTTATAGTAGCCCAACGTTCTTATTGCCAGTTTGCAACTTTTGTCCCATTCACTTTTGTAGGTGTGGCTCCAGGTGGCACAGTATTGTGGTACACTGCTGGTACGGGTGGTACTGGTAGTACAGTAGCTCCTACGGTCAACACTTCTGTTGTAGGTTCTTATACTTTCTTCTTCAGCCAGATAGTCGGAAGTTGTGAGAGCCTCAGAGATTCTGTAACCATAATAGTTAATTTAACTCCTGTTGCAGATTTCACTTTCGAGCGTTTCCCTGGTTGTCCAGTAGATAGTGTAGCCTTTACACAGACTTCTACGAGTGCCAGCACATATGAATGGGCATTTGGTGATGGGGTGATTTCTTACGATCCTAATCCAACACACATTTATGACGCTGGTCATATAGTATATAATGTAAAACTTACAGTGCGTACTGCAGCAGGTTGTATAAATGAAATAACAAAACCTGTTAATCTTACGCATGATGTAACTGCTAATTTCAATTTTGCAGATGCCACAGTATGTAACCAAACAGCTGTTGTTATCAATGATTTGTCTACTTCATTCAAGTATACGCCTACACCTACTATTCCTCCTATGACGTATGAGTGGAACTATGGCGATGGTACTATCGTAACTACGAATGGTAGCCCTGCTCCTTACACATACGCTACAGAAGGCATCTATTCGGTAACGCTTACTGTAACTGACTCGCTAAACTGTGTTGATGAAATAACTAAAGTGGTAACCATCATACAGCCTTATATAGATGCGGTAAGTGATAGTACTTTCTGTCTCACTACAGCAATGCCTTTATACAACGAAGTATACACCCGTCCGTTAGATCTTCCATACGGTTTTACCTACCAGTGGACACCAGCTACTAATCTGAGCTCAGATACAGCTAAAGTGCCTTTGTTTGATGGTCTAGGAGTGTTTGTATACACGCTCACTGCTACCCTTAATACAGAAGGTTGTATAGCCACTCACGTAATGACACTGAACTCTACATTGCCTAAACAGCTACAGAACATAACAGCCAGCACTACAATAATGTTTGGTAATAGTGTGCAGTTGTATGCCGATAGTGTAATGTTCTATACTTGGACACCAAACGATGGTAGCCTCAACAATCCTAATATCAACAATCCTATAGCTACACCTAGCGTTACTACCACTTACACCGTATATGGTATGGATTATTTCGGTTGTAGAGATACTGCTACTGTAACTGTAAGGGTAGATACATCAATGTCAGAATTTGTTCCATCAGGCTTTACTCCTAATGGCGACGGATTGAATGATGTGTTCAGACTCAATGGCTCTAAATTCCAGCATATGCTCGAGTTGAGAATATTCAACCGTTGGGGTGAGCAGGTGTTCTATTCTACTACGAGAGAGCAAGGATGGGATGGTTCTTACAAAGGAGTACCACAGGATTTGGGTGTATACTATTACACAGTTATAGTAGCTCGTCCGGGTCATGCAACAAATCAGGTTTACAAAGGAGAGGTTACTCTGATAAGATAACCTGTGTATATAGAAGTATTAAAATCAAAATCCCCTGCGAGTCAGGGGATTTTTGTTTTCATATCTGCATTAAAACAGTTTCATACTGAAGCACAATAGATGACAAGTAAGAAGTAGTGTTGCGGCAGAACAGTGAAAAAAATATTGAGATAAAATAATCTCTCTGAAAATCCTAAACGCTTATCTTCGCCCGACAAGCAAATAGATATATATGGCATTAATAAAGTCTATATCCGGAATCAGAGGTACTATAGGTGGCGTACCTGGCAAAAGCCTTACACCAGTAGATTTGGTAAAGTTTACTACCGCGTACGGTGCATGGATAGCTACACAGGGCGATAATAAGAAGATAATTATAGGCCGTGATGGCAGAATATCGGGCGGCATGGTAAGAGACCTAGTAGCAGCTACGCTACAAAGCATAGGCTGCACTGTAGTAGACCTGGGGTTGAGCACCACACCTACGGTGGAAATGGCTGTGAAACTAGAAAACGCAGCAGGTGGCATTATTCTTACTGCCAGCCACAATCCTAAACAATGGAATGCATTAAAACTGCTCAACAAAGACGGTGAATTCCTAAATGCAGCAGAAGGTCAATGGATACTAGACTACGCTGAGAAAAACGAAACCGTATACGCAGAAATAGACAGTATTGGCAAGGTAACAACCAACGATACCTACATACAGCAACACATAGACATAATACTGCAACACCC
>JBIKKS010000002.1:0-17829 GCA_044360235.1 Flavipsychrobacter sp.
TGGTGTGTTATTTGGATTGGTATTGGCTTCTATGCTATGTAATTTCATTACATCAAACCCATAAGCTATGACAGCACCTAGTGCTTCGTGCATTATGCCTTTACCTTGATACTCTGGCAGTAAAACATAGCCTACTTCTCCTCTGTAGTGTTCCTTCATTATGCGCCAAATGGCTATAGAGCCTATCATCTCGTCACTGTCGTGTGTAGTAATAGCCCAAGATATGCCTGAATTATTGTCCAGATTATCAGTTATCATTCTAATAAATGCTGCTGCTTCCTCTATCGATTCACATGGTTTTCTGTCAACATATTGCATTAGCTGCGGGTCGCAACGTTGCACAAACATTGCCGGCGCATCTGTCATTTCGGTTTTGCGAAGAATGAGTCGCTCAGTTTTGAGAACTGGGAAGGGAGAAAAGTTTACAGATAACATGGTGAATCAAAGTTAAGGAAGATGAGCTATTGCTTTATCAGAATTTCATACAATGCAGCAAGACTGCTATGTAAAAACCAATATAAAAAACTTATCTTTACGAAAACTAAACCCTATGAAAAAGGTATTTCCATTATTGATATTGTTTTTTTATTCATTTGCTTCTGCTCAGAACTATGAGTGTGTACATCGGGGGCAAAAAACATTCTTTACAAATGAGGCAGGATATCTGAGAGGTATCAGATTCGATTCTGTAGTTGTGTCAGGTGCAGATACCATCTACTATCCTTACAAAACTAAAAGAGTTTTTGCCCCTTCTAGCGATAGTACTAATGGTAGTTGGATAGGAAGTAAAGTCATTCAAAAACCTGATGGAACTTTCCTTTTTAATACTTTTTTCAGAGATACCGTTGTTATAAAAACACATGCAAATGTTGGGGAATCGTGGGTGTTTTACAACGACCATACCCCCGATAGGTACATAGCAACAGTGGAAAGTGTAAGTGTCCGGACATTCTTAGGTTTTACAGATTCTGTAAAAACGATAAAAATTAGTGCTTACAATGATACAGGTATCAATACTTTAGATTTCAGAGGCGCATTGAAAATAAAAATAAGCAGAATTTATGGATTTATCTGCCTCTTTGACCTATATATTTTCCCTTATAATAAACCTCATAGTCCGTTAATATCTGGTGCTTATTGGCAAGATTTTTACCTAGAGGGCACAACAGGCTTGGAAGCTTACCCGTATTATGCAAATAGAACAACCTTTAATTTGTCGGATTTTCATAGCCCATCTGAAATTGAATTATACGACTTCCAAATCAATGACGTTTTTCTACGCAAGAATACCAATTATCGAACCGGCACAGGTGTAGGGTATACAAGTATCTCCCGTGATACTATTCTTGGATTTAATTACCCTTCTCCTTACACAAAGAGATACAACGTAAGAAGTATCTCTGCATCAAAGAGTATTGTGCCATTTCCTGTGCCATTACATGTATCGTACGGTGATGACAGTCGTACTTTAGATTATGACACATCAGGCATTATGAACATAAAAGGTGTTCCGGAGGAGTTGCATAATTGGGATACTACTTATGTTTACCTCCCTAATGACACGTCTATGTGCTACCCAAGTGCGCTATATGTCGTTAAACAAATACCAATGTTTGAGGTTTGTGATTTTTACCACATCTATAAAACAGGTTTTGGAGAAATCGAATCACAAAACTTCACCCCACCAAGTTCTTCATTTTTAGAAATAGGCTGTGGAGAAGTAATCAGTTATAGCACGCCTTACTCCATAAAATCAGGCAATAAATGTGGTTATCATATTTGGCTGTATCCAAGTTCTATCAATGAGATACAGCCAGAAGCGGCTCATATAACTGTATTCCCAAACCCGGCATCAGACATAATCAACATCACCAGTTCTGATATCATTCATACCCTTTCTGTTTCTGACTTTATGGGGAGAGTCATTATCCAAAATACTTACAATAGTAATAATGTTAGCTTACCTACAGATATGCTATCTTCTGGCATGTACATCTTGAAAATAAACAACACTCTTACTAGCAAAATAGAAGTGATAAAATAGGAGTTTGCCTATCGTATAGTGACATAAAAGGGATGGGCTGCAAAATCTTGCAGCCCATCCCTTTTATAATCAAATATTGATACTACTGAATACTATGGGAATATACCCAGTTCTTCGTAAGATACACCTACTTTGTTGATAGCTACTGTGAACGCAGCAGTACGCATATCCACTGAGTTGTCAAGGCTTAGTAATGCCTCGCGGATCTCGTGATAATACCCTATCATAGTATCTTCCAAACCAGAATATACCAGATCTACCTCATCAGGACCATGTAGCAATTGCTTACGCTCCACATCAGATACACGCTTGCCAGTAAGACCTTCTACTGTGCTCAGTATAGATGAATTCTGGTTTTCGCTAAAGCGTTTGTCCATACGACCAAAACGTACGTGACTCAGGTTTTTCAACCACTCGAAGTAAGAAACAGTTACACCACCTGCATTCAGGTACATGTCTGGTACTACTATCACGCCTTTTTTGTTCAGTATTTCATCAGCATCAGGAGTCAATGGACCATTTGCACCTTCGCCTATTATTTTAGCCTGTATACGGGCAGCATTACCTGCGTTAATTACGTTTTCCAGTGCAGCAGGTATCAATATGTCGCATGGTTGCTCCAGTGTGTCGCTACTGTTCTTCATGCTAGTAGCACCTGGGTAGTTAAGGATAGAACCTGTAGACTTGCGGAACTCTACTACTTTGTATATATCCAGACCTTTTTCGTCATAGATACCACCTTCGTATTCTGCCAGACCTACTATTATCGCACCGTTGTCGAAGAAGAATTTAGCAGCATGATAACCCACATTGCCCAAACCCTGAACAATAACACGTTTGCCTTCTATACCTACAGGCAAGCCTAGTTTTTTCATGTCCTCGGCAGTATTACATACCTCACGGATACCATAATATACACCCAGACCAGTAGCTTCTGTACGTCCACGTACACCGCCCTGTGTCACAGGCTTACCAGTGATACAAGCTAGTGCATCTACTTCACCTGGCTTCAGCGAGGCGTAAGTATCTACTATCCAGCTCATTTCACGGCCACCTGTACCGTAGTCTGGTGCAGGAACGTCGATACCAGGACCTATGAAGTTTTTCTTCACCAGCTCACTTGCATAACGACGAGTGATTTTTTCCAGTTCGAAAACAGAGTAATTTTTTGGATTGATTTTGATACCACCCTTAGCACCACCAAATGGCACGTTAACGATAGCACATTTATAGGTCATAAGTGCAGCAAGGGCCATTACTTCGTCCTGATTCACATCCATACTGTAGCGGATACCACCTTTACAGGGCAGTTTGTGATGTGAGTGCTGAACGCGGTATGCTTCTATTACCTCTACAGTGTCGCCGATACGTACCGGAAACTTCATGCTGTAAACAGAGTTACATACTTTAATTTGTTGTAGGATACCTGGCTCGAAACGGGTGAATTTTGCAGCTTTATCAAAGTTGCGTTCTACACCCTGGAAAAAGCTGTAATGAGCGCCCTGCGCATTTGTGTTTTCCACTTTTTAGTTTTTTTGAGTGAGTTAATTAATGTTATTTTCCTTTTCTATTTTAGTTATTTTGCGGTCTATATGAATGAGGTACGCAAAAATCCCCGCAAATATAGTTGCTAATACAACAACAACAACGTATATTTTACCATCTCCACGCATCACGTCTGCCATTTCGGTCTGTGCAAATAAGGCCGGGGCAGACATAAGCAGCAAAAAAAGTGTAGTCAACGATAACTTTGTCATTGAGTTGTTTGTTATTATTTATTTATAAAATACTTTCGCGTTTATACTTCACTAGTGCTAGTCGCGTTTGTAGGGTAGCTATCCATACACCTAGCAATATCCATCCGGCATTAGCTGGCCAGAATACCATACGCATATTGCTATCTAGGTCATACTTGGCAAAGGCAGGATTTCCACCATTGCCCGGGTGTAGAGAGTCTACCATGCGGGGTATTACAAATATCAGTGGGACCACCATGGCAAAAGCAAACACATTGTACACTGCTCCTATTTTAGCACGCTTTTCTTCATCGCGCAGACCGCTACGCAGTATGCTGTATGCAAAATATATGAGCATTAGTATAGCAGTACACAACTGCTTTGGGTCGTTGCTCCAGGCAGCACCCCATGTATATTGTGCCCACTCCATACCTGTAAGCATACCCAGTACACTAAAGAAAATACCAGTATTGGTAAATGAAACCGCATAAATATCGTGACGAAGGTCGCCACTGCGTAAATACATAACTGAATAGACAAAAGCCGCAGCAAACAACACTATCATACCAAACCACATTGGTACATGGTAATACAGATTACGAATGGTTTCGTTCAGTATATCTAATCGGGGTACAGGTAGTAGCATGCCACCTACTATGGTATACAATACCAGCACTACACAAGCTATTTTCCACCACCAACTTCGCATTCAGCTACTTTGAAATTTTTGCAAAAGTAGGGCTTTTATACATGTCAACATTCCTAAAAATACAACAGAAAAATGTATATTTATGAGGTAAACGCATTACATGAAAAAACAATCTGATACTCTCTAGTACTTAGCCAATGAAATAGAAACCTACTAATAAAGCAGATAATAGATGATTAGAGCTTAAAAAAGCAGTCAATAATCATAGGCTTACCATTATTTTGTGTGTGTTCTTAGCCTCTTGTTAAAAAAGTAATTACTTCGGCACAAGTATGCCTATATTCGGTAATTTACATCGTTTATGAAACATAGTATTTTTACAAAACTTAATGCCGGATTTTGTACTGCATTGCTCTCTGTGCTCTTACACACGCAGGTTTTTGCAGCCAAAATCTTCATACCTATGGATGCTGACGGGCAGGCAGCCCACCTTAAGGCTTATGGCGTAGCCTATGCAGCGCTAAAGGGTGGCATAACCATAGATTGGCTGCTCAACTACAAAGGGGGCAGCTTTGCTATGGAGCAACTGGATGGCATAGAGCGTATGTGTAAACTGCGTGGAGTGAGCTATGAGGTGATGAGCGACGCCGAATATAGCGGTGTGGTGAACAGAGTATTAGACCCCGACTTCAACGGAGATGTAATAAAACTAGAAAAAGCTCCGAAAATAGCAGTGTACACCCCATTAAACAAACTGCCTTGGGATGATGCTGTAACATTGGTACTGACCTATGCCGAAATACCATTTGATAAGGTATATGACGATGAACTGCTAAAAGACGACCTAGCCAAGTACGACTGGCTGCACCTGCATCACGAAGACTTTACAGGTCAGTACGGCAAGTTTTGGGCAAGTTTTAAGCATGAACAGTGGTACCAGAAAGAACAGAAAACAGCTGAGGATATGGCTGCAAAACATGGTTTCAAAAAAGTATCGCAACTGAAGCTGGCAATTGCCAAAAAAATCAGAGACTTTACAGCTGGTGGTGGTTACTTGTTTGCGATGTGCTCTGCTACCGATAGCTATGACATAGCATTAGCGGCAGAAGGAACCGATATATGCGAATCAATGTTTGACGGCGATCCTATGGATCCACAGTCACAAGAAAAACTAGACTTTTCTAAGACCTTTGCCTTCAAAGATTTTACTTTGGTAAAGAGCCCAATGCATTATGAGTATTCTACTATTGACAATACAGAATACCGTACCTCCATACCTATGAACATCGATTATTTTACTTTATTCACCTTCTCTGCCAAGTTTGACCCTGTGCCAGCTATGCTGTGCCAAAACCATACTACCACCATTAAGGGATTTATGGGGCAAACCACCTCTTTCAGAAAAGATGTACTAAAGTCTGGTGTGCTAGTAATGGGCGATTTTAAACCTGCTAACGAAGCTAAATATATACACGGTGAGTACGGAAAAGGTACTTGGACATTCTATGGTGGTCATGACCCAGAAGACTTTCAGCACATGATACACGACCCTGTTACAGAGCTTAGTTTACACCCCTCGTCACCTGGTTATCGATTGATACTCAATAATGTATTATTCCCCGCAGCCAAAAAGAAACCCAGAAAAACCTAAATTTGTATCGTTGTAGGCTTATGTGATATATGGCGAACTGAATAAAGTGCACCGTTAGCAAAAGCATAACTAAAAAAAACGATTAATTCAAAAAACTATAATAATAGTAAGCTATTTTAGCGGTTTTTTTAAGGAGAGGGGTAACAAATGAATAACCGGATTGGATTGGGAGTATTTGGCACTTTTGGTGATCCGCACGGTTACCAGCAGGAGTTCTATTTCGATGTCCGTTTCGTAAATAGTTTAGACCTCAACGAATTTGCTATTGAGTTTTACCCCGGCTCCGACCTCTATTCGGTAAAAAGGGAAATTATAGATGGTGTATATACTGTTTGTTTTTGCATATACACTTACGCCCGCGAGCTGAATACAGAACGTTTTGGCACCTTTATAGGTTCTTGTATTGTACTGCAAGACAGCTATACTGATGCAGATTATATATACCAATCGCTAAAAGAACTGCATAAAAGCATACTTAGCAATGCTGCATACCTGAAAGGGAACACTATAAATGTAGCCACAGCGAAGGATATTTCTGTAATAGAACCGTCGGACTTTATAGCAGCAAGAGCTAATGCAATACCCATAAGCAAAACCCCCTTCTTTACACCATACGTTGACCCTCAAAAAAACTATCTGGTACTGCCAGACGCTGACACTAATGCAGCTACAGAAGCGCAAGTGTTACAGTTTTTTGAGGAGGCACAAAAGTATCATACCGACACTACTGCCCTCTACTTTAGTACAGATAGTAACGTAGCCGACTTTGTAAAACAAGAGGAGATACTAGAGGTGCAAGACTGGCAGACCTACTGTAGTCGCAAGCAAGAGGCACCCAAAACAGCGGTAGTACGTACCAAAAAAGGGGTATATAAACCTGCGAGCTTTAGTGAGGATGTTTCTGCAACAGCCGATAGAGAAGGTGCTTCACCGTCTCATATCACCACAGATAGAGATGACACACCTGCTTTCAGCACTACTATAGAAGAGCCAAGGATAGACACTGCCCACCAGCCATACCTGCCTAAAAATAGTGATAGCTACCTGACTGAAGACGATGATGACCCCTACAAGCCATTTGACCTGTGGGATGAACCCATACCCGAAACCGGCTGGAATAAACAAGAAACTACCTATCGGGTAAAGGAATACAACCGCCTGTTCAGGTATACAAACGTGCTGCTGGAGCATATTCATCATCCTTCAGCAAATGACAGTGAGGGCATGTCCAAAAAGAAAAAACTAATTATTACGCTTTTGGTTTTATTGCTGATAAGTGCAGGCGTGGCTGTGTATATTCTATTTTTTCATGACAAGCAAAACAATACACCACCAAAATTTAAAAGTGGAAGCAAAACAGAAAAGGTAAACGACACTACATCGTCACAGTCTGATACAACCAGCACAGATAAAACACCTATACCTGATGCTGAACCTATTGAAGCGAAGCCAGTGGAAGAGTCGAAACCTAAAAAAAATAGTAAGGTAAAACAAGCTTCACAGCCCATACAAAAGGTGGTGCCAACGGCAACAACCAACAGTAAACAAGCAGCCGCAACTGACGACAATACGACTAACATATCTCCTGCAATAGCTCTGGAAAATGCCGAAACAGGTAGAGGAGCAATGTATGTGCCCGGCAAGGAGGTGCCATCGCCCAACACATCTGTAAGTATGATGCCCGGCGACCTAAAGCCCAAGACGCTGCACCCTCGTCCCAATACCCAATTGACACAGAACGACATACCAGCACTGAAGGAAGCTGGCGTTAAAGATAAAACCCTGTCTGAGTTGATAAAAATATTGTTTGAAAGCTCGCCACAGAATATAGGATATATATACAAAGGGCAAGAGCAGCAATATGGTGCATTGCTGGTAAGTAATAACAAAATTTTCTTTAAGCGCACCACCAATGACTATATATGCACCGCCGACCAACAACTACTGCATATACCAGCCTATAAAAGCCCTCGATTACCAGCGGTGTTCCCCAAGTAAGGATAGTAACTACATACGGCATTAGAATAATGCTACATCCTGAATTCAGGGTAGTATTGACGGGCTATAGTCTCATAGCGGGTAGCCTCAGCCATATTGCCTAGTGCCTTGTAAGATAGCGCCAGATAGGGTATGTCTTTTACGTTGCTTGGGTCTAGGCTCAGCGATTTAGATATGGCTTCTATAGTTGCCTGATACTGCTTCATTTGATAGTAGCAATGACCCAGATTTGAGTAGCCATTTACATAGCCTGGATTGGCAGCTACCAGTTGTTTGAAGATGTCTACCGCCTGCTGGTATTTGCCTGAGTTGAGGTAAACAGCACCCAGATTATTAGCAGCGTTCAAGTCGGACGGATTCATTTCCAGAGCTTTTTTGAAATAAGGCTCGGCTTCTGTGTACTTGTTCGTGAAGTAATAAGCCAATCCTATTTGCATATATGCCTCAGAATAGTTGGGGTCTATTGATAAACACTGGCTGAGCACATATATAGCTGAGTCGAACTGCTGCGCACGGGCATAACAGCTACCCAGATTGCAGTATGCCTGCACAAAATCGCCCTTAATTTTTATAGCTAGTTTGTAATACTGGATAGCCTCTGGTAAACGATTGGTACGTAGATACACTGTCCCCAAATTGTTGGCAGCTATAGACTGGTATGGGCTTTGGGAAATAGCTGTTTTGAAGTTTATTTCTGCAGAATCGTATTTCAATATATTTAGGTAAGCTGTACCCAGTTCGGTATACGCATCTGTATATTTTGGGAAGATCTCAATAGCTTTTTTCAGGCAGGCAATTCCTTCTGCTATCACTGCTTTCTTCTGATTGGTATCTTGTATAGTAGGGTAGACATTTTCTACCAGCTCATTGCCTACATAATAATTTAGCCTGCCATTTTCCGGTGACTTTGCTAGGTCTGTTTTAAACAGTGTGGAGTTGTCTTTCCACTCAGTATTGCGGGCGTAGGTTAGGTAGGAAAACAACAAACATACTGGCACTATTACGGCCAATGCCAACTTGTTTTTGGTAAATGACTCAAAGCTGATATCGGCTTTCAGTATCCATTTTTCTATGGCTAGTGCTACCAATAAGCAAAAACCTGCAGAAGCAAAAAACAGAAATCTTTCGCCCATCGCAGAGCCCATCAGGAAAAAGATGTTGGAAAACAGAGCAATAGTAGCCATGTAAAACAAAATACCAAATGCCCAGTAATCCTTGCGAAATTTGATCAGTCTATATATGCCTATTGCACCTACAGCCACATAAACTGCTAGGCTGAGCAATACCCATACATTGCCAAAGGTCATATACGGTATGCTACGGAAACCATAATCGTTGATTAGCGGATGAGGCATTATCAGCAACTTTACATACATGCCAAGGGTATAGAGTGCAGTTGCTAAGCGGCTGGCAATATTAGGTGCCCCTACCAATGCATTGTCTATAAACTCTATAGCAGTGGTGCTGGCTCCGTATGCGCTGAGTATTCTGTGCCTGATAAATAAGTAAATACCTGTTACCACAACAGCTCCTAGTGTCATATATACCGCCCTCACATTTTCTTTGATAAACTGAGTGATGCGGGCAAGTATATTGGGTTGGTATCCATCCTCTTCTTTAGCCTCTGGCTTGTCTTGAGTAATATAGAAAAAGAAAACTAGCGGAATAATACCCAAAAAAGTAACTACTGTTTCCTTCGACAAAAAAGACAAGAACATAGCCACCATACCCACCAGTAATTGCCATGCCTTGCCGGTCTTCATGTACCCCACTAAGACATTGAGCGACAGAAAAGCAAACATAAAACAGAATATCTCATCGAGGCTTTTGATGTTTGATACTACCTCGGTATGTATGGGGTGTACAGCAAACAACAGTGCAGCGATAAAGGCTACCACTGGTTTACGATTATCAAAGAGCTTGTGTAGGAAATAAAACAACAAAATAACACTAATCGCAAAAAAAAGGATATTAAAAAAGTGCCCTGCTGTGGCATTAACCCCAAACAACCCTACCTCTATGGCAAACATTACAAGAGAAAGTGGACGATAGTTTTCGTTTTTGAGGTAGCCAAAGCCTTTCAGCCTAGGGGTTTGCAACAACTCTGTGATACCATCAAAACCACGCGTGACGATCGTGTTTTTGGAGTAAACCATTGAGTCATCTAGCACGAAACCATTTTGTAGCGTATTGGCATAGATGAGAAAGGTGATGACACCCAGTATCAATGCCAGCTTGAGATGGAGTGATAGCTTAAATCCTGATGTGGCAGGTGCAGATACTGGTTTGGCAGAGGCTACAGTAGCGGCTGCTTTTGCAGGTTGGGGATTGCGAGTAGGTTGTTTCTTAGCCATAAATGTACATCTGAAAACAGGGAATGAAAGTAGTGATTTTTTTTTGGTTGGTAAAGGATACGAACTATTATAGCATAATGTAGTATCTGATTTTTTTGGGAGGTGTAGTGTATTATCTTAGCTTGCAACTATTACTGCTATCAAGTATTTTACAATGGAAAATGAGGTAATGCAAAAGCCGGGGTTTGAATGGTATAGAATTGAGAACGAATCATGGAGTAACCTCAATGAAAATGAGCTAAAAGAGGTAACTATAGCGGGCAAACAAGTAGGTATTCTGAAACAAAAAGATAAACTACATGCATTTGCTGCCAAATGTCCACACGCAGGTGTGCCGCTGTGCAGCGGTTGGCTAGATGTGCAAGGGCGTATTGTGTGTCCTAAACACAAGTTCCGTTTTGACCCTGCAAATGGCAGAAATACATCGGGCGAGGGTTACAAATTATATACTTATGCTTCGGCTGTGCGGGGCAATGAGTTGTGGGTGTATATATCTGTATCCTCATCATAGATGTTGAAGATAGTAATGCCATGCTTGAGTACAATTAAAGGAAACGGCAGGGGGGTGATTGTTGATTAAGTTGATAAAAAAACACTGGATAATTGTAGTTAAATTTTTACTTTTAAAGTACGATACTGTATTCATATACAATCACTAAAACTTATAGGAAAATGAAAAAACTTTATTTTGGAGGGGTTAATGCACTCGCAGCAAGAAAACGTTCTTTGTTGCTGGTATTGTGTTTTGTGTTTTTGGGATCTGTGTCTTACGGGCAGCAGATATTGTTTGTAAATGACAATGACAACATAACCTATAATACCGACACTATAGCCAATGACCTTAGCCACACCACATATAGTGGGTATCACTACTGGAGTATACCAGACTCGGGAGGAGCCACGCCATCGGCAGTATTTATGAACACCTTCGATTTAGTGGTATGGTACTGCTCTACTGATGGGGTGGGTCTGAAAATATGGGATGCATCATCTACGTCTGGTAATAGTGAGCTGGAGTCGTATGCTAGTAGTGGCAAACATTTGTGGATTATAGGTCAAGACATGCTATATCAGAAGTACACTACAGGTTCTGTTTTTACAACTGGTGAGTTTGCCAAAGACTATATGGGGCTTACTTCTTACGATGTGCAGTCATACACAGATGATGCTAGCACAGGTTGTCCTCAAATGGAGCGTTCTGCAACGGCATCGGCACTTTTTCCGGCTTTGCTGAAATGGCAGTTTGCAACATTGTGGTATGCCGATGGCTGCACACCGATGGCTACTACTAAAGACATTTACAAAATGGGACCTTCTTCTTATGCGCTGAATGGCAGAAAAAGTATGTTTCACAATGAAGCGGGTGGTGTGTCTGTGATGAGTACATTGTTTGACCCTGCGCTGATAGATACTTTTGTAAACAGAGTAGGTTTTCTGGAGAAAAGTATCACTTATATATTGGGTACAAGCTCTGCAACCAATACCTTGAAATATAAACCAGTTGTGATGTTGTACCCTAATCCGGCTCAGCAAGAATATAGTATGGCTATAGAAGTAAGCAGTAAACAGAATGTAATCGTGGTGCTGACTGATGTAATGGGGCGTAGTATTTATGCAGATAATGTGGTACTTAATGCAGGAAAGAATGTATTTACAAAATCGATATCAGGACTTACTACTGGTATGTATATGGTAAGAGTAACTGATATTGAGGGGCAAACTCTTTACTCAGGTAAGTTGCAAAAAAAATAATAGGGTATCTGATTTAAAACTTAAAGGCATTGGACGTAGCTGTGAATTGCTACCTCCAATGCTTTTTTTATGCAGAAGCATCAAGTGAGTATATAAAAAAATAGGGCTGCCATGTGCGGCAGCCCTTATAAAGATATTAGCAAACCAACTACAGATGTAGTCCGTCTTCTTCTGCTTTGTATTGTTTTATTTGCTCCAGAGCATCTGGTACCACATCGCTGGTAATGACAATGAAACTGTCTTTTATTGCATTGTTGATAGCGTATTCAATAGCTAGTGATTCTTTTTTGATGACAGTAATTTTTTTATTGGGGTCTACCTGATGTATGCCTTGTGTCATTAGAGCTATAATTTCCTCTTCAGTTCTTCCTCTCAGGTGTTTATCCTGACGTATGATTATTTCGTCAAAAATATTACCTGCTGCCACGCCCAAAGATATGATGTCTTCATCTCTGCGGTCGCCCACACCAGCTATAATACCTACTTTGGCGGTCGCCTCTACCGACTTCAGGAACTTACCTATGGCATTAAGCCCGTGAGTATTGTGGGCATAATCTATCATCACAGAGTAGTTGCGGAAATGGAACATGTTCATACGACCCGGAGTAAGTGCTGGCGAAGGTGTGAACGTCTGTAAAGCTTGACGAATATCTTCGGTTTTAAAGTCTTGTACATAAGCGGCGAGTGTAGCTGCCAGCACATTGGCTATATTGAACTCTGCCATACCACTAAACGTAAGTGGTACATTGGTTACTTTTTCCACACGTATTTTCCAGGTGCCTTTGAGCAGTGTGATGAATCCATTTTCATAAATGGCAGCCAGTCCACCTTTGGCACAATGGCGTTTAATCCGTCCACTATGCTCGTTGAGCGAGAAATAAGCGACTTTACATTTAAGGTCCTTGTGCATATCATACACTAGGTCGTCATCTGCATTGAGGATGGCATAGCCTTGAGGGAAAACTGTTTGCGCAGCTACAGCTTTTACTTTAGCTAGTTTTTCTATGGTGTCAATGCCACTTAGTCCTATATGATCTTCAGCAACATTGGTTACTACAGCCACATCACAATGGTGAAAGCCCAGGCCAGCTCGTAGTATACCCCCACGGGCACACTCAAGAACGGCGTAGTTGACAGTTGGGTCGCGAAGTACAAACTCGGCAGAAACTGGACCTGTACAGTCGCCTTTCATCATCAATTGGTTCTGTATGTACACCCCATCTGTGGTAGTATAGCCTACCTTGTAGCCCATTTGTTTCACTATGTGTGCTATAAGGCGGGTAGTAGTAGTTTTACCGTTAGTGCCCGATACCGCTATGATAGGTATTCGTGCTGATGTGCCGGGCGGGTATAGCATATCAATAACAGGCTCTGCAACGTTGCGTGGCAAGCCCTCTGTAGGGTCGAGGTGCATTCGGAAGCCAGGAGCCGCATTGACCTCAAGCACACTGCCGCCGTTTTCGGTGATTGGGTCAGAGAGATCTGATGCCATAATGTCTATACCACATATATTAAGACCTATGATGCGCGCTATACGCTCACACATAAAAACATTGGTAGGATGCACAAAGTCAGTAACGTCAGTAGCCGTTCCACCTGTGCTGAGGTTTGCAGTGGGTTTGAGCCATAGTTCTTCGCCTTTAGCAATGATTGTTTCGAGGGTGTACCCTTTTTTTACCAGTATATCTCTGGTGAAGTTGTCGACTTTGATATTAGTAAGTACTTTTTCATGCCCATAACCACGGCGAGGATCGCTATTAACTATATCTATAAGTTCTTGTATAGTATGTTCTCCATCACCAATAACTGCAGCTGGGGTGCGAAGTGCTGCTGCAACGAATTTGTAGTTTATAATCAGTACCCTGAAATCTCGTCCGGTGATGAATTTTTCGCAGATCACTGCTTTGCCGTATACTTTGGCTGCTTTAAGGCCGGTCACTGCATCTTCCCAGTTGCGGATGTTGGTAGTGGCACCCTTGCCATGATTACCATTGACTGGCTTAGTGACTATGGGGTAACCTATTTTGCTGATGGCAGCCTCTAAGTCTTCTTCGTTATAAACTATGCGACCCTTGGGTACCGGAATTTCTGATGCCTCTAGCAGGTTTTTGGTTTCTTCTTTGTCGCAAGCTATCTCTACGGCTATACTACTGGTGGTGCTGGCAACAGTAGCCTGTACACGACGCTGATTGACACCATAACCCAACTGCACCAGTGAGTGACGGTTGAGCCTGATGTAGGGTATTTTGCGACGTATAGCTTCTTCCACTATGGAGCCTGTGCTTGGTCCAAGTCGTTCGTTTTCTCTTATTTCCCGTAGGGTTTGGATGTCTTCTTCAATATCGTATGGTTGGCCAGCAATCAATGCCTCAGCTATTTTTACAGCAGCTTTTGCGGTGAAAATACCTGCTTTAGCCTCATGGTAAGAAAAGACCACATGATATATACCGGATTCATTGGTTTCGCGGGTCCGACCAAAGCCAGTATCCATACCTGCAAGGGTTTGGAGCTCTAGGGCTATATGCTCTATTACATGGCCCATCCATGTACCTTCTTCTATACGCTGGAAAAAACCACCAGCTACACCTTCTGAGCAGCGATGCTCGAACAGAGTAGGCATAAAAGCAGAAATACGCTCGAGAAAGCCAGGTATTTTATCTGTTGGTTGTTGCTCCATCTCCTCAAGATCGAGGAGCATTACTATAAGTTTATGTCTGTTTGCCGACCAATAATTGGGGCCGTTCATTGCCTTTATATCCAGAATTTTCATTGATTGCGATGTTTAGTGGGTTTAAGGTAATAATATTTTTGACAAAATATATGCCAGTCTGAATAATTAATTTGAAAAGAAGAGGAATGTATCATTTATATAAAACATTGAATGCTTGTAAGTCGTAGTGTAAAGGGGAATAGTGGTAGGTTAAGGACAAATAGCGTTAATTTTGAAGTTGATTTTCAAGCAAATGGTGTAGGTTTGTAGCTACGAGATATACATGCGGTTAATAAAAATAATGTCATTCCTATTTCTGTTGGTGAGCACACTCAATGGATTTGCACAGGGATATACAAATAATATACAGCCAAGAATACTGATATTGCTGGACAAGTCGTCGAGCATGATAAATCTATGGGATGGTGGGCGACAAAAATCGAAAGTAGCCAATGAACTGATATTGCGGCTGATAGATAGTATTTATGTAGTGAATAAGGATGTAGAATTCTCGTTGAGGGTATTTGGGCATCAATATACAGTTGCCGAAAATAACTGCCGGGATACACGTAATGAGGTTCCTTTCAGGAGAGACAATAGATTGCAGATGGAGTACAGGCTGGATGATATTCAGCCGTTGGGTGTTACCTCTATTGCCTATTCGCTGCAAGAGGCTGCCGAAAATGACTTAGTAGACGTTAGTCGCAATGCGTACAGCATAATATTGATAACAGACGGTGGTGAGAGCTGTGGCGGAGATATATGTGCAGTAATGCGCAAACTGGCTGCCAGCAAAGTGTTTTTTAGGCCATATATCGTTAGCTTGGAAGGTGCAGTAGGTCTCAAATCTACCTATGACTGTATGGGCGACTATCTGGAGGTGACCAAACAAAATGATATACCCAAGGCAGTGAGTAAAATAGTGGATGCATTTAGGCCCATGATCACTATTACTACCAAAGAGTACACCAAGGTAAAGGAAGTGGCAGCTATGACACCTACTGTACTAAACGTGAAAATACCTGAGATAAAACTAAAGGATACTGTGAAAACAGTAGAAAAAGTAGTGACTGTAACTCCTCCACCACCACCACCACCTCCCGTTAAGGTAAGCCGCACAGTTTTTGCGGTATCGCAGGTGGATATGAGGGTGCTGTTGCCAATAAAAACCGAACAACCAAAACGGCAAAAGATACAGTATGTGACTGTGCCGGAATATACTGCCAACATAACTGAAGAAGAACCTGTGAAGCCACCAACACTAGAGGTGAACAGGGCTACCCCCAAGGGTGTAGTAATGCTGACCATACCTTCACCCAACCCCAGAAAACCCAAAGCTTTAGTGCCGCCTGCATTTGTACCTATGCTAGTAGATGAGGTGCCTGAGCGACCCGCACCGCAAAGCATAGGTAAAATAACTGTGTCGTCATTGCGTGCAGCTAATATACAATCTCCTGTGGCTATGAATGCCAAGCCAACAAGAGTAAGTGCCTATGTGCCTGTAATAATAGATGAAATACCGCCAAGACCAGCCCCAGTAGCTATAAACAAACTAAAACCTGCGCCTGCCAAAACAATAATGATACTTACGGTGCTGGATGACGGTACGGTGATGCTTCCAAGGAGGCTACCTCCAATGCCCCCATTAAAATTGGATATTGAACCCTTGCCTGTAGCGGCTAAGCCCAAGCCCAAACCTGTGGCTGGGAAAGTAGAAGCCCCCATTGGCAAACCAGCAGAATACAAAGTAGAAGTAGAAGATGCTAAAGAAACTATTGTAGAGATATACTTTACAAATGGGAATGGAAAGTTTTATGCTACAACCCCACAGGTGTTGCTACTGGAGCCCGGTACGGGTAAGTTGCTGAAGCGTTTTTACAGAATGGTAGATGCTGATGGTAACCCTGACCCTCAAACAAATATTGCACCAGGAGAGTACACGCTTGCTTTCTCTGAAACGAAAAGCCTGACAGTGAATAATGTGAGCGTAATAGAAAACAAACGCAACAAGATAATAGTAAAGGTGAATAAAGCGAGTCTTAGTTTTCAGTATGCCAACAACATACCGAGACCCGTTACAGAGTTTGCAGCAAAGGTGATAGAACGCAACAAGACTAATGGAAAAATTGTAGACCAGCCTTGCACTGAGCGTTTGGAGTATGAGCCAGGCAACTACCACGTTATCATCAATACTTTTCCGCAGGACGTTCGCAATCTTGATTTGGACTTTGATGAAAAGGTTATCAAAATATTGCAACCTGGCTTTGCAAAGTTTATATCTGAGCCTGAGATGACTAGTGTGACACTGTATCAACGATTGGGCGACAAGTTTTTGTCTTTTCATACTATGAGCCTCAGAGACCCCGAGGCGCAGCATCTACGTATACAGCCAGGCGAATATCAGGCGCATTACCACAAAGGTCCCGGCAGTGCCAGAGCATCTGAAAAGGTAGTTGTATTCATAGTGAAACCTACAGAAGAAACAGAAGTAATATTGAACTAAGCATGACAGAAGGAATAAGTACCTGCATTGTAGCAGTCACCGACCCTGAGTACAAAGAGGTTTTTGCATTGCGCGACGAAGTGCTGCGTAAGCCTCTGGGGCAGTCGTTGCACAACGACGACCTGAGCAGAGACTATACTGATGCGATACTAGCTGCCAAACATAATAATACAGTAATAGCTTGCCTTATGTTGCACCGTATAGATAATGATGAGGTGCAACTGCGCCAAATGGCAGTTTATGACCAATGGCAAGGCAAGGGTGTGGGTAAGTTACTGGTGCAATACGCCGAGGAGTTTGCTAAAAATAAAGGATACACAAAGGTAATGCTACATGCCCGCAAAGTAGCGGTGGGGTTTTATGCCGGTATGGGTTATGTGCAATACGGAGATATGTTTGAAGAGGTAGGTATACCGCATTTTATGATGGAGA
>JBIKKS010000394.1:0-2795 GCA_044360235.1 Flavipsychrobacter sp.
TGTACCCTGCATAAGCTCAGTGGTAGATGCTGCAAATAGCGCCGAAGACAAAGTAACTGTAACGCCTAACCCTAGCAAGGGTACCTTCTCTGTAAAGATAACATCTGCCATACCAGCAGAACATGAGGTGGCAATATATGATGTAACTGGTCGCAAGCTAGCAACGTACAGGGTACTATCAAATAAATCTACACAACTGGCATTTGACGGTGGGTCGGGTATGTATATGTTGATGATAGGTGGAAATGGCAAAAAACAGACTGTGAAACTGATAGTAGAATAGTCTGAAAAAATATAAAAATCAGTTATAGTACATAGAAACCAAATGGCTGACTGGCATGAAGTAGCGTAAAAGAAGTAGGTATAAAACTTTATAGAATACTACAAGAGTAACTGAAAGTTAATTATCAACATTATTTACACAACCAAAGGATACAATAAATAATTTTATACTGCAAAGAGAGGAAAAAGAAATTTATTTGTAACTTGTGGTAATATTGCCAACCATTTTAAATGAATGTGCGTCTTATATAGTGTACAGAGAGAATTGTGAAAAGTTTTAACAACATTGAAATGAAGATTATGAAACATAGTATCCTCAAAAAAGCAACCCAGCTGACGGTATTTCTATCGTTTTTATTTACCGTATCCTTTGGTCAGCTAACTATTGTTGACACTGGAAATTGCCTTAATCATACCTTGCACGCTACGGTAACAGGTACAATGCCAATAGGTACAGGCATCACTGGTGATGACGTTTATTCGGGAGTATTTCCGATAGGATTTACTTTTAATTTTTATGGCACCAACTATACTGACCTTGTAATTGGGTCGAATGGTGTGCTGAACTTTAACACTACCCTTGCAGGAGGATATTGTCCATGGCCAATAACCGCTGCGCTGCTAGGAAATCCTAGTATGCGTAACGCTATTTGTGGTCCATGGTGCGACATACTAATAAGCGCTGGTGGGTCTATAACCCGTACTACCACCGGAATTGCCCCTAACAGAAAGTTTGCGGTGACTTGGTGTGCTACACGTATGTATGGCTGTACTGCTGAGTGGACTACCAGCCAGATAATAATTTACGAAACTACCAATTTGGCAGAAGTACATATAGCCCGCAAAACATCATGTGCTTGGAATAGTGGACGTGCAATAGTAGGTGTACAAAACACAGCAGGAACACTCGCTACAGTGCCACCAGCACGCGATTGGACTCCTAACTGGACAGTAGTAGCACCACCAGAGGCATGGCGTTTTACACCCGCTGGCCCTAGTTATACTGTGGCTTCAATACCCTATTCACCACTTCCTTATGCTACATCGGCTATATACTGGTATGACAGCACTACTGGCGCGTATCTGGGTAGCGGACCATACCTTACAGTAACACCAAGTGTACCTACCACTTACATGGCTGCAGCACTAGGCTGTAATGATACTACTAAGGCCTTCATTAGAATAAACCCAACATTAGCAAGTGCTGGAGGTATTCCTAACATCAGAGCTTACACAGCGACAAACCCATCTGAGTGTGGCAAGTGCGATGGATCTATAATATTGCGTGGCATTAACCCACACCAGATAGATACAGTATTCCACTCAATAAATGGGATAGCACAACCACCATATGTAGATTCGGCTGCGCTTGATAGTACAATAGTATTGTCTAACCTGTGTGGAGCGGTATATGACTACATATATGTGAAGGTAGGCGACTGTCCGTCAAACCAAGTGGGACCAATAACTCTGGTTACTCCGGTATTGGCAGTGTCTGACACAGCATATTCTCACCCTACTGTATGTGGAAAGTATGACGGATGGATTAAGCTTTTTGGGCTGACTCCATTGAAACCATTCTCGATAGCATATAGCAAAAATGGTGTGGCACAACCTGCATTTACTGGTATAGTGAATGCTGATAGCACAATACTGATGCCAGCGCTGGGAGCGGGTACGTATAGCGGCATTGCGGTAACAATAGGCCTATGTACTGCACCGGCACCTACTATAATATTGGTAAATCCGGCTCCTTTCATGCCATCATTTACTTATGAGTTAGGATTGGGTTGTAATGGTGACTCAGTGTTTGTAACTAACACAACTACTCCTACCGGTTTCTATAGCTACTGGAACTATGGAGATGGATCGGGCATTGACAGCACACGTACATGGCATGTTTACAATACTCATACAGCATCTCCAGTACCATATGTAGGCACCTACACAATAACATTGTACTACAATACTACTCCATACAGAGACCCTGCATGCGAACTTAGCCGTACTGAAACAGTGAATATTGACCACCGTATACAGTCTGTGTTTACACCAGAGTACAATAAGATATGTCTGGGCACTGATGTAACATTCAATAATGCATCTATCAGCGCTTACTCACCTACTTACTTCTGGGAGTTTGGAGATGGATTTAACGAAGATGGAACTGAGAACCCAACACATACTTATCAGTATGGTAGTGTGTTCAACGTAAAGCTGACTGTAACGGATAATATAGGTTGTAAATCAACTAGCACTAAACCTGTAGAGGTGGTATCGCTGGAACTGACTACTAATATGCTGGATACTAGCGTGTGTCTAAGAACTCCAATGCCTGTTATAGCTACTGCAGTATCAAAACCTGTACAACCAATGACGTATGCATGGACACAAACACCAGCAGGCGGCAATCTGGATGCTTATGACAAAGCAACTGTAAACTTCTTTGGTATAGGCGCTTACACGCTGGCAGTAACTGCAAGTACACCACCGTTTACTGGATTCCCTAATGG
>JBIKKS010000185.1:0-5134 GCA_044360235.1 Flavipsychrobacter sp.
GGTACAACATGTGATACCCTGCGCCAATGGCACAGACGCACTACAAATAGCGCTGATGGCACTAGGACTGAAACCCGGCGATGAAATAATAACACCGTCATTCACCTACATAGCTACTGTAGAGGTGGTAGCGCTGCTGGGACTTACCCCCGTATTTGTAGATGTACACCCTGACACCTTTACAATGAATGTGGAAAGCGTACGTGCCGCCATTACCCCCCGCACAAAAGCTATAATACCTGTACATCTTTATGGTCAGTGTGCAGATATGGAGCCACTTATGGCTCTGGCAGAGGCGCACAACATACCCCTGATAGAAGACAATGCTCAAGCTATAGGTGGTAGTTATACTTTCGCAGATGGCAGAACTGTAAAAACAGGATCTATGGGTACTATCAGTTGTACTTCATTTTTCCCATCTAAAAACCTAGGTTGCTATGGCGATGGTGGCGCTATATTCACTAACGATAGTGTACTGGCAGAGAAGCTGAAAATGATAGCTAATCATGGGCAGAAAGTAAGATACTACCACGAAATGGTGGGCTGCAATAGCCGCTTGGATACAATACAGGCAGCAATACTACGCATCAAACTTCGCCATCTGGACAGCTATTGCGATGCACGCAGAGCAGCAGCAGATTATTACGATCATGCCTTTGCTAACCACCCAAAAATAACTACCCCATTCAGGGCTGCAAACGCAGTTCATGTTTTTCATCAGTATACCCTAAAAATAACAGGGGCAGACCGCAACGAACTACAAAAACAACTAGCTAGTCGTGGCATACCCTCTATGATATACTATCCGGTACCCTGCCACAAACAGCAAATGCTGGAAGCTTATGGCACAGCCGATAGTGACCTACCTGTTACTAACATGCTACAAGACTGTGTAATATCCCTGCCCATACATACAGAATTGACAGAAGAAGAATTGTCTTTTATTACTAAAAACGTACTCGAACTAATAGGCTAAACACGCACGAATATGAATATTATAAAAACCCCTATCGAGGGATTGCTGGTATTGGAACCTAAAGTACATGGCGACGAGCGAGGTTATTTCTTCGAAAGTTACAATATGCGACTGCTGGAGACGCTTACCGGCTATAATACTCCCTTTGTACAAGACAATCAGGCTCGCTCGGTAAAAAATGTACTACGTGGACTGCATTACCAAAACTACCCTGTGCCACAGGCAAAACTGATAAGGGTACTGGAAGGCAGTATATGGGATGTGGTGGTAGACATCCGCAAAAACAGCAAAACTTTTGGTGAGTGGTATGGTGTAGAATTATCTGCCGAAAACAAACGTCAATTTTTGATACCTCATGGTTTTGCACATGGCTATGCAGTGCTTACTGAAACATCGGAAGTCTTTTACAAATGCGACAACTTCTATGACAAACCATCTGAAGGTGGCGTATTATACAACGATCCTGCAATAGGAATAGACTGGAAAATAGACTTATCGAAAGCTATAATATCAGAAAAAGACATGAAACAGCCTTTGCTAAAAGATGCTAACAACGGCTATCTGTAAGCTTTTTCTACACATAGTTCAATCTTAAAATAATATTTAAACCAAGAGCCACAACCGCCCCACAGCTGTTGTGGCTCTTGGTTTACAATTGACATGTGACACCTGAAAGTAACAATGCAAGAATGAACTATACCTTCATAACCATCCTTTACTTACATACGTACTTATTATTATTGGCATGTTACCACTTGCTAAAAGTTATTAACTATCGTGGAAAAGTAGAAGCAATGCGTAATCTGTATATGCCTAATTTCATACTCAAGCAGTAAATACTTATCCATGAAAGCAATGATAATAATGGGGTCTCAGACCGATGAGGAAGTAATGCTGGAAACTAGTATATGGCTCAACTGGTTTGGTATAGAGCACAATATGGTAGTAGTATCTGCACACCGCAACCCTGATATGGTGAGAGACCTGATGGTAAACGCCCAAACCAATGGCTATGGTGCTATTATAGCCGCTGCTGGCATGGCTGCGGCACTACCAGGTGTGTGTGCTGCTTACACATCGTTGCCGGTGCTGGGAGTGCCGCTAGAGGGTGGCTTGCCAGGGGGTATAGATGCCCTTTACAGTATAGTGCAGATGCCTGCTGGCCTACCTGTAGGGACACTGGCTGTAGGCAAAGCAGGAGCCCGCAATGCAGCAGTGCTAGCGGCACGCATATTTGCACTCAGCTCCCCTGCAATAGCTGATAGGTTAGAAGCATTTAAGGCTAACGACTACCGTATATAAGCTGTATTATAGCATATGCCAGTACCTGTATGGTACCTTGCATTATGCACCTGAATGTTATTGGTATAGTATTTGCATTTCACTTATTGTTCACCCAAAAATCTACAACATTGACAGAAGCAATCATCAATCTCGAAACAGTAAATCCCATAGAGTTCTTCGGGATAAACAACAGCAAATTCGAAATACTGAAACGCAAATTTCCTCTGCTAAAGCTGCTCTCGAGGGGAACACAGATAAAAATGACCGGACAGCCTGAAGAGGTAGCAGCGGCACAAGTAAAAATAGGACAGGTGATACAATACCTGGAGCGAAACGGGCATCTATCTGAAAACTACTTTTCCAAAATTTTGGGTGAAGACGAGCAGGGCGATGGTGCCAATGAAGAGCCTGTGGCTAATGATATACTCGTTTTTGGACCGAATGGTAAAGTGATAAGAGCCAAGACCAAAAACCAACAATTAATGGCTCAGGTGTCTGAGAAAAATGACATCATTTTTGCTATAGGCCCGGCGGGTACTGGTAAAACCTACACAGCTGTAGCACTGGCTGTACGCGCCCTGAAAAATAAGGCTGTAAGAAAAATAATACTTACCCGCCCAGCAGTAGAGGCAGGCGAAAGTCTGGGATTCCTGCCAGGCGACCTAAAGGAAAAAATAGACCCTTATCTTCGCCCACTATACGACGCACTAGATGATATGTTACCCAGCGACAAGCTAAACTACTATATGTCCAACCGCATAATAGAAATAGCACCACTGGCTTATATGCGCGGCCGTACGCTAGACAATGCATTTATAATACTGGATGAAGCACAGAACTCTACCGACCTTCAGCTAAAGATGTTTCTGACACGTATAGGAGCCTCTGCAAAGGCTATAATAACTGGCGACCTGACCCAGATAGATCTACCCAAAAACCAAAAATCGGGCTTGCTGAAGGCTACTAGAATACTGAAAAACATAGATGGCATAGCCCATGTGCAACTGGATGAGGCAGATGTGGTGCGCCACCGACTAGTAAAAATGATCATTCGTGCATATGACAAAGAGCAAGTGAGAGAAGAAGAACTGGAAGAAAAAAGAAGCAACAGATTGTAAAAAACAAAGCAAAATAGTGGGGCTGATCTATATAGATTAGCCCCCTTTTTATTGAAGATAAGTGTTTTAGATTTTTAAATTTCTTGTCAAATTACTGGCCGATACAATGGTTGATAGAAAGTAAAACCTGTCTTGAACTTTACTAATAATATAGTGGGTTTGTATATAATTGTTAATCCTTGAGGGCATTTATACAACAGCGGGTTGCAGGGCTAAGGGGTTTCAGGATAATTACTTAAATTCACCAAAAATAACAGACAATTATGCGTTTTCTGCTATACATATTCTTAGTCTCTCTTGCTTACCCTGCCACTGCACAACTGGCATCCTATATAGATAACCAGAATCAGGTAATGGTATGGGACAGAGGCATGATAAGAAAAATAGATTTTCTGCCGCCTACCGACATGAAAATTGGCCGTACGGCTATACCCTATCTCGACAACTCAAGGTCATTTAAGATATACTATAATAGCAGGGTAACTCCTGTAAATATAGGCTTTACCAATGCCTACTTTGCTACCGACAATCTGGTGGCATTCCTGAACCAGAAATCGCTAAATGTGTTTGACAATGGGGTTGTGAAAAACCTGACTGGTGTATGCGATCAGTACTTTGTGGCAGATAGTGTAATACTGTATCTGGATAGCTACAAAGGGGCATACAAGGCGTACTACAAAGGTCAGATATATGATATAGAAAACTACTTTGCTGATAGCTCTCTGTCGGCTATAAAGGTGACTGACAATATAGTAGCTTACAACAACTTTGCGGGTCAGTTTAGGATCTTTTACCGCGGTCAGCTACTGGCTCAGGAAGACTATCCTGTGAGTGGTTTTGAGGTAGGGCGCAATACGGTGGCGTATGTAGACATAGATAGAAAGTTTAAAGTGTTTCATAGTGGCAAAACATTTATTATTGATGATTTTCCACCTAAGTCATATAAAGCCGGAGATAATGTGGTGGCTTATGTAACGGCTGATGGATACTTCAAAATTTTTTATGGCGACAGTACTCGCTCTGTAGGCTTTATGAGTGGCAACTATCAGGTTGTAGACAATATAGTGGCATTTAAAGACCAGAGTAATATGCTGAAAGTTTTTTATAAAGGTGATGTATCGACCCTGGACAACTACTACCCCACCAATATGGTGATACAGTACAACTCGCTGGCTTATGTAAACTTTGGCAATACGCTGCGCTTGTTCTCAGAAGGTGAAATATATGACGTAACCAATGCTGAGCTTACCAACTGGCAACTAAACTATGATGTGCTGCAATACCAAATGGGACAAAATTTGTTCAAAGTATTTTATAAGGGTACTGAGTATTGATAAACTAAATTTTTATTCAATATAGAGGGCTGTCTTATCCTGAAAAATGCGAGACAGCCCTCTGTTTTTGTGTGACAATAGCAGGCTATTTCATAGCAGCCATTACTATGTTCCAAGCTTCTTTTTCTTTTACATCGGCGGCAGCATTCATTTCTTCGGCACGCTGTAGTAGTGGTTTTACTTCGGGGTGCTCTTTCAGGTCTTGAGCATTGATCATTACATTGAGGTAACAACCTTTTACTGCTGCTCTGGCACACAGGGCACCGACACCCGCATCACTTACACTATTGGGGTTGCCTTTGGCAGCCATTTGTATGGCCAGATCGAACGACTGGAAGGCTAGCTCCATGGTGCGGAATGGTATTTTTATAGCATAGATAGTAGCTTCTTGTATGGCTGCTTTCCGGGCGGCTTTTTCGTCG
>JBIKKS010000186.1:0-5105 GCA_044360235.1 Flavipsychrobacter sp.
CGTGAAATAACAGAAAACAGCTCTTATAGCATTTAAAAAGAGTGTGCTTTCTTTGGCTGAAAAAACAGTTAAAAAACAAGCGCATTATTATTTTTTGCAGGAAACAACATTACCTTTATAATGGTATAGCAGGAAGTTATACACAAACTATATGTACATACATACATTTGCCAAATGAAACTAGAAGATGCAATAAAATCTAACCGGTTTTCAGACGAACGCCACAAGGCTTCTGTAAACTTGATTTATACTGCTTACTGGCTGAAGCACAACTTCAGTAGTACTATGAAGGAATGCGGATTAACGATGGAACAACACAATGTGCTGCGCATACTCAACGGATCGCATCCTAGAGCACTTTGTGTAAAGGAAATTGGAGCAAGAATTATAGAAAAAAGCTCGAACGTACCGAGAATAATAGATAGACTAGTAGCTAAAAAACTGGTAGAGAGAGTGCAATCGAAAGAAGACAAAAGAGAAACATT
Source organism: Flavipsychrobacter sp. (assembly GCA_044360235.1). Lineage (GTDB taxonomy): Bacteria > Bacteroidota > Bacteroidia > Chitinophagales > Chitinophagaceae > Nemorincola. The sequence goes on from JBIKKS010000186.1 coordinate 486, forward strand.
GATATCGCTGACAGATAAGGGAATAGAGCTGACACAGAAAGCCAGAATGATAGTAGATGAAAAAACTAAAGGATTGATAAACTTGACGATTGAAGAGTCGAAAGAACTAAACGTTCTACTAGAGAAAATGAGAGAGCCTACAGTAAAGTAATAACAGAGATTTAACCCCTAGCCAAAGCTGTAAAAGTAATTTTGCAACAACGATAATTTTCAACCACTAATAAACAAACACATGTCAACAATAACATGGGCACTAGAGCCCTCACACTCTGAAATTACATTTAAGGTAAGACACATGATGATTAGCAATGTGTCCGGTCAGTTCAGAAAATTTGAGAGCAAGGTAGAAACAGAAGGTGATGACTTGACTACTGCCGATGTGACATTCAGTGCAGACGTTGACTCTATATCTACTAATAACGAACAGCGTGATGGTCATTTGAAATCACCCGATTTTTTTGATGCTGCTACTTACACTCAGATAGTGTTTGAAAGTACAAGTATGGAAAAGACAAGTGATGACACTTACACATTGCATGGCAACCTTACAATGCGTGGCGTAACTAATACTATAGCTTTGGATGTAGAATTTGGTGGTATTATCAAAGACCCATTTGGCTACACAAGAGCAGGCTTTACTGTAGCAGGCAAAGTAAACCGCAAAGATTACGGACTAAACTGGAGCGCCCTTACAGAAGCTGGTGGGCTAGTAGTAAGTGATGATGTAAAATTTGAAGCTCACCTAGAATATGTGAAAGCATAATAACTGCTGAAAACAGTATTGTTTTAGAATGAAGGGTGCGCCACAAGCGCACCCTTCATTTTTGTGATTAAAAAATCTGTACTTAATAGCAGCACATTTACTACTTTTGCAGCGCATAGGTTTCTGCCCCAGGGTAGGATTAAAAGGGAATCAGGTGCAAAACCTGAACATTTCCCGATGCTGTGAGCTCCTTTACAAAAGTCGTTTTGCAACCTGTATTGCCACTGCCCTTATAAAACAGGGTGGGAAGGCCGCAAAAAGATGGAGCAAGTCAGAAGACCTGCCTACGCTACCCGCTTATAACGGGGCTTATCGCTGCTTTCGGGAACAAAGGCACAGATGAGACGAAGGTGGGCTACGCCTGTTTTTTTCTGTATCTGATTTTTTAACCCAAGGCTGCACAGTAAAAATTGTTTTCACAAAAACCAATTTCTATATGCGCAGAGTTACACTCTTTTTCACAGCACTTGTACTTGGCACAACCGCTGTCAGGGCACAGACAGTTGCCACATTCGAAGCATTGAGCCTTGCTCATGCAGACACCTTCTACACAAACTATACCGCTCCAGGTGCAGATGTAGGATTCAATAACGGACTTGTACGGTTTCCGTGTGTTTATGACACGTCTTTCGGTGGACTATGGCAAGGAGGATTTGCGTATTCTAACATGACAGACAGCATAACAAGTGGCTACTTGAATGGCTATTCTGCCAAAGCAGGCATAGGCTACAATGGCTCAGAAAAATATGCTGTAGCATATTGCTCAGACCCAGTAACATTTGCCAATCAAACAACATTAAAACTGACTGGCACAGCAATGGGCCATCCTGTAAGGGGATTTTACATCACCAACAATACCTATGCGTATAACAGCATGAAGGATGGTGATTTCTTTGCAAGGAAATTCAGAAATGGTGACTGGTTTAAGATTATAGCTAGAGGATACTATAATGGAGTTCTAAAAGCCGATAGTGTTGGTTTCTATCTGGCAAACTATTTACAACCCGACTCTGCCAACAACTACATTGTAAAAACATGGCAATGGTTTGACCTATTGCCATTGGGAAAAGTAGATAGTCTGGTGTTTACATTGTCTTCTACCGATAATGGTTCGTTTGGAATGAATACACCTTCTTACTTCTGTATGGATGATTTTACTACTTACGAAACATTTGACACCACTACCCCACCTACATCGGTAGTTGCCAACAGTGCAGCAGTAATAAAAATGTATCCAAACCCAGCAACTAATAGCATGTATGTAGATGTTGCAGATAATAGCGCCAACAGTATATGGATAAGTGACCTGAGGGGAATAATAGTGACCAGTGTAGCTGCCGCCACACAGCATAATGAAATAAATATTTCATCTTTGCCAGCGGGTGTGTATCTGGTGCAGGTGAACAGCAATGATAAAAAAGCAGTAATGCGTTTTGTGAAACAATAACAACATACCTACGTGCATACAGGCAAGTACCTGTATGCACGTAGTTTAATAAACGAGTATGAAGATCATAAGCATAGTAGTATTAGTGCTGCTACAGTTTACTGCACTAGCACAGTATGCCCCACAAGCAGGGCTGAGCGGCAGCACTGCCATAAGTGCTACCAGCACTGCTATAGCTGGCTGGGCCAACAACTGCACTGTGCAAAGAGGATACATAGACATAGCCAACCCTGCACTAGGCAGAGTAACAGGTGGCACAGAAGCTAATAGCATCAACTCTGCTGATGGCACTATACTGTGCATGGGCGATAGCGGTGTGGCTACACTGACCTTTCCAGCTGCTATATACAATGGAGAAGGGCCAGATTTTGCAGTATTTGAAAATGGATTTACAGATCCAGCCAACGGTGCAATGGCATTTCTGGAGTTGGCATTTGTAGAGGTAAGTAGTGACGGTATTAATTATTTCAGATTTGCGGCAAACTCTAACACCCCTACCAACACACAAATACCCGGATCGGGAGTGTACATGGATGCTTCTCTTATAAATAATCTTGCGGGCAAGTATGTAGCGCAATACGGAACACCATTTGACCTAGAAGAACTAAAAGACAAACCAGGACTAAATGTAAATAACATAACCCATGTGCGACTGGTAGATGTAGTGGGCGCGGTGGGCGCGTATAACTCGAGAGATAAGAATAACAACATCATCAACGATCCCTACCCTACCAATTTTCCCAGTGGTGGTTTTGACCTAGACGCAGTAGCCACTTTGCATATGAATGCTGCGGGTATATCTACAACTGAAAACATGCCCCAGGTGAGTGTATATCCTAATCCTGCAACGGATAACATTACCATAAACATACCTGAGTGTAACAACAGTAATTACTACACTAAAATCACTACCACAACTGGAAACACCATACTAGCTCAACCAGTGAACGCTGCTACTACAACAGTATCTGTAGCAGATTATCCTACTGGCATATACTACATATCTATCAGCAACAACAATGGACAAACATGGGTAGGCAAGGTTGTAAAACAATAATATTACTACTCACCACTCTGCTGGCAGCCTGTGTGAAGGACACACCCAACCCGAGCATAAATATTGCAAGTACAAATGGTAGTGTTTACGTAGTATGCGAGGGCAACTTTGGTAATGGTGATGCCACCCTCTATAACTACAACACAGCAACAGATAGTGTAAACGGAGACCTTTACAGAACCCACAATAATGCTGCGCTGGGTGATGTGTTTCAGAGTATGAAAAGAATAGGTGATAGCCTGTATCTGTGTATCAACAACTCGGACAAGGTAGTAGTACTCAATGCAAAGACCCACAAAGAAGCAGGAATTATAAACATACCAAAACCCAGATACATACTACCGATAAGCCCCACACTGGCATACGTATCTACCCTATATAGCAACAAAATATACACCATCAATCCTAAGACACTACAAGTAACTGGCACTATAACTATACCCCACCAAAACCCTGAAGGAATGGTGCGCATACTGGACAATGTAATAGTATGCCCATGGGATACTACCTGCAACAAAATATACACTATCAATACAACAAACAGCAGCGTAACCCATACAACACAAATAGCAGGCTATGCGCCTCATGCGGTGCTGGTAGACAAAGAACAAATGCTGTGGGTAATGGCAGGAAATGCAACCAAGGGCAAGGCTGCAACACTAACAAGGATAGACCCATCTACCGGCAACATACTGAAGGCATATACATACGCTAGTGGAGTAGACCCTATAAAACCAGCCTTCAATAAAACCAGAGACACACTATACTACATACAGGTAAAATATGATGGCTCGACAGATGGTAATGGCATATACAGAATGAGCATATTAGGCAATGAACTACCTACAGTATCGCTCATACCTACCCTGCCCTATCAGTACTACTACGCACTAGGCATAGAGCCTGCCACAGGATATTTGTACGTAGGAGACCCGAAAGGATTTACCCAAAAAGGTACTGTTGGTATATACAAACAAGACGGTAATTTGCTAAAAACATTTACTACAGGGCTAGGGCCCGGTCAAATATACTTTGGCGAATAAAGGGGCTTAATCAACAATCTATGCCAATTCATAAAACACATACTTCATACTACTATCTGCTGTTGCTGACAGCAATAATGACGTGTGTGGTTACTGATAGTATAGCACAGAAAAAATCGCGCAGTCTTGATACTTTAAACGTAAAAGCTAAAAGAAATCCTACCAACGATATAAGACTGAATGACTTCGCTGCAGGGCAAAAAATACTGACTGTAAGTACTAAAACCATGCAGCTATATAACCTGCAAAGTGTGGGTACATTGCTATCGCAACAGCTGCCGGTGTTTGTAAAATCTTATAGCTTTAATGG
>JBIKKS010000187.1:0-5095 GCA_044360235.1 Flavipsychrobacter sp.
TCCATTGAGTCATAGCTAACATTATTTAAAAGTATATCATCTGTGGTCAAGACTAACTACCGAGTGTATGGTGGGAAATAGTTTTGGTTGATTGCACTTGCTACAAATTCTCTAATTGCTATTCGCGACTTGAAGAATTGTTTTGCCTCCAGTGTATTTTGAGCAGTATTGAATAGGGAATTTTTCTGAAAATCAAAATATTCAGCGTCGGATACCGCTCTATATAAAGTTGCCATTTATTTAGTTATGTACTGTAGAATCCCTAATTTTCTTGCTTTTACAAAAATCGGACGTAAAAATACAAAAAACTATTAGTGTTTAATGGCATATTATACCTTCAAAATCATCATTTACTTCTTGCAAATCTGAAAGATATAATGGGTCTTTTGCGGCTAATTTCATCATTGAAATTTTGTCGTCAATTTGTGAAGGTTTGTCGTCTATAGTAACCAAAACTTGTTTGTCTTTAAACCCAACAGGTAAAGTAATAATTAGTTGATTATCGGTTACTTTATATAGTTTTGTTAGTGTCATCAACTATGGTTTTTTCAAAGATACGCAAGATCAAAATAAGATAACAGAAGGGTATGTGAAATTAATAGATGAGTATGAACCTTCCTGGTGAAAAACTGAGTTTGGCTGTAGCAAACGATGATTATTAGCGAATATATGCTGATAGTGCATTCATTAAGCTGCAAAAAAGTGAATGCGTTCGGGAGAACAATTTGTATTATTAGTGCCGGATGCCCTTCGGAACATCCGGAAGAACGTGGGACACTGACCAGAAGGGCATATTATATTTTGTTCGCAAGTCGAAAAGACTTGCCGAAAGTTAGACACAAGTCGAAAAGGTACCCCAAAATGAAAAGAGTGGAAGACTCTCCGAGGACTAAATGGGGACTACTACTATTAGTTGTTGTTTTTGATGAAAAAACTAGCTTATTTGCAAAGTTGACTGATACAAGAACTGACTGAATTTTATTGTTAAATGGAGAAGATAAAAATACTGATTGCAGATGATCATCAATTATTTATTGATGGCATTATATCACTGATAGATTTGCGCGATAATATGGAAGTTGTTGCACAAGCCACATGCGGCAAGGATATTATAGCCATATTAACTAGAGTAGATGTAGATATTGCTCTATTGGATGTTTCTATGCCAGACATGAATGGATCGGAAGTTGCTCAACACATTACTACACATTACCCGAAAATAAGAGTTGTAGGCTTAAGTATGCATAATCAGGTGCCGAATATACTAAGTATGCTGAGAGCAGGAGCTAAAGGATATCTACTGAAACAGATAAATACAAAAGACTTGCTTACGGCCATTGAAACAATCCATAATGGTGGCATATATTATTCACCAGAAGTAGCTGTACATCTGGTAGCCAAGCTACTGACGGAAGAAATAGGAGAAAAAATCCCTAGAAATGAACTGTCTGAACGTGAAGTTGGCATTATTAAGGAGATAGTAAAAGGCGCAACGAATAAGGCTATTGCACTGAGATTATTAATCAGCGAATCTACCGTAAAAACGCATAGGCAAAGAATATTATCAAAACTGAAACTAACTTCTACAGCAGATCTAATAAAGTATGCCTTGAGCAGAAACATTTCATAAAGAGGTTTCACAAAATTACATTTATGAATAGATTAGGTAAGCTTTTCTTATTTACGGTTTTGTTTTTTATAAACAATAAGCTTGCTGCCAAAAATTATTTGGACAGTGTAAAAAGTGAAGTGAGCAGATGCAGCACTAACAGTATCAGGTACGAGTTGTTTTGTGCAATAGGTAGTGCATACGCCTATACGGGCGTCATTTCCTATATCGATTCAGCAAATAGGTATTTTGATTCAGCCACTGCATATGCTGAACAGATGCGATCGGCATCCTGTCAACTTCGTGTAAAACTATTGCGGACGTTTATGATGCCCAGAAATAGTGTTGCAGATAGAGGAAAAAAGAGAAACAGACTTATAGCTCTAATAGCTGAATCTAAAAAGCAACAATCTCTGGAAAACGAGGCTTATGGAACATTACAATTAGGATACCTATACATTACTGAAGATTCGCTACATGCGCAGAATTTAATAAACGCATCAACAGATATTTATCGCAGACTTCACGACTCTACAGGTATTGCGGTATCTCAAGCTATCTTAGCCCAGTTCTTTTTCAGAAGGGGATATGTAGATGATGCATATAAATATGCAAAATTATCAGAATATTATTTTAGGAGGAATATTCAAAACAGCTACTTTTTGCATTACAAAATGTACAATTTGCAGCAACTTGCAGCTATAACAAGTAGCAAAAATGAGTATACATTATCAGAAAAATATTCGTGGCAAGTGTTAGATGTGGCATTAAAGACAGACTCAATAACATATGTTGATATAGTCTACACCGATTTGTCTGATATTTTCAAACGCGATAAGCAATATGATAGCGCGCTGGCAATAATGAAAAATGTTTTAGGGTACATAAATAGAACTAAATCGAGAGAGATATTGCCACGATACTATTTCAGTATGGCCGATATCTATAAATGCAAGGGTGATAAATACCAAAGTAAAATAAATATAGATAGCTCCTTCTCAAATATAAAATACATTAATAGTGCATACGAAAAATGTATTGCACAACTAGAATTAACCGATTACTACTACGATAACAAAGAAGTAAAAATGGCCATTTCCGTTGCGTTATTGGCGCTACGCAACGCTGAAGCGGATGGGCATCTAGTTTTATCTTTGAATTGCTACAAAAGACTCTATATGTGTTTTGAGCTTATGGGCGACTACAAAAATGCATTTATATACTTTGAGAAATACAACAAGGTTCAAAGTGAATATCTAATGACAAAGAGTAATCAGCAGATTGTTAAGCTACAATTGGAGAAAGATTTTAAAGATAAGGAGCGCCAATACTTAATCGAGAAGTATGAATTGAAACAGAAGCTTTTGGGAAAAAGCAAAAAAAACGATTTGGTAATCTTTGCGTGCATTGCAAGCATCCTCTTATTGGTGGTAGTCGTTCTTGTTTTAGCTAATCAAAAATTAAATGAAAGACATGCCTTCAGGAAAAATATGGCAGATCAACATCGCGACTATGCGCTAGCAGTAGTTGCTGCCCATGAGGATGAGCGAAAAAAAATTGCTGAGGATATCCATGATGGCTTAGGCGCTTATTTGTCTTCTCTGAAAATAAATCTTTCAGTCGTTAGAAGAGACGTGGCAGACCAATCTAAATATCTGGTGGATAATATGGAGACCGCAGTTTGTAAAATTGGCGAAGAAATAAAGAGTATTGCTGACTTCCTTGTTTCAGATACACTTCAAAAATATGGTTTGATTTTCGCCATTGAGGAGTTGGTAGAGATTGTAAATGCAGCCCACGTTGTTAAAATAGTTTTCGAGATATCTGGGGAACTTGACACTGTACCATATTATACTCAGAATTGTATTTTCAGGGTTGTTCAGGAGTTGATCAATAATTTAGTCAAGCATTCTGGAGCATTAAATTGCAATTTAAACATTAAACTTGATGAGAATATACTCATTCATTACTTAGATGACGGTGTCGGTATTCAGTTGGATAGCAAGGCGGATAAAAAAGGTAAGGGTTTAAAAAACATCCAAAACAGAATTAATATTCTTGGTGGCGATTTTGAAATTGAGCCACTATCAATTCCATCGACTTCTATATTAATCAAGATTCCTAATAAAATTTAGTTGACCTATTTGATGAACGAAATTCATTACTAAGGTCAACTTTATTTGTCACTTATAAGTATTGCAGACATTTTAATAAGATGTAGTTTTGTTAAAATAAAATGTCTGAATATGAAAGGGAGGATACTTCTGATTGAAGATGACAAATCACTGAGCGACACTATCAGAAACCTGTTAGAGATCAATGATTTTGAAATAACTGTAGCAGGCAACGGTGTTGAAGGCTTATCAATAATATCTGATGACGCCACTTTAGATCTCATCTTATGTGACATCACACTTCCGGACATCAATGGATATGACCTGCTGGATATCGTGAAGAAAAATGAGATCACTTTTGGCGTCCCGTTCGTTTTCCTTTCAGGTAAAGTAAGTGATGATGATGTGCGATATGCAATGAATAATGGGGCAGATGATTACATTAAGAAGCCATTTGTAACAAAAAGTTTGCTTGACGCCATACAGTCAAGAATACTGTTAAGAAGAATGAGTTTGGGTTATATTAATAAACGGGTACTAACTATAATCGACAATCATTTCAATGAAAATTACCTTAATACCTTAAGCAGTATATATAATGGGGCGTTTACTATTGCTACTGCTACTGAAATAATGAATAATCATGACTTTGGTGAAGCAATTGGAGAAATATATAAAAGCACTTTTAGGTTACATAAGAACGCAAAAAATCTTATGTTTTATTTACACTTATCTATGAGTTATAATTTGCCTGATAGCAGCGGAGCACCAATACTTTTCATCAATGATATTGTTAGTCAGCTTGTTGAATATTATAACAAAACATTACCCACAAACGTAAATTCAATAAGTGGTCAGATTGACTTTGTACCTCTAAGCGATAAAGAATGGCATAATACAGTATTCCTTCAATATATATTTTCAGAACTGATTGATAATGCTATTACCCACAGCAAGGATAATGCAGGGCCTACTATAAAGCTAACTGGAAATGAGGAAGGTTTTGAATTTAAAATAATAAACACTGTTGCAGATGACTTGTACTTTTCAATTGATGGTGTGCAACCGTTTAAAAAAATAGGAAAGTCATTTAATGGAGGTGGACTGGGGCTAGGTCTGTATAATTGTAAGCGTCTTTGCGATGCATTGGGCTTAAACTTAGCAGTGCGAAAAGAAGGTTCTTATATTCAGTTCGAATTGGCCGTAAAATATTAATCATAAAAGCCATGCCATAAACCTCTACAATTTTGCGAATTACAAAAACAGAGATGATTACACTTTTGACTTATAACACAGACAAAGGATACATTTACATTAAACTAATAAAGGAGTATAATTTTTGGTATCCACATAAAGGTGATGACGTTTTATT
>JBIKKS010000188.1:0-5043 GCA_044360235.1 Flavipsychrobacter sp.
GCCGTGTTGGGTTATTATGTATACAGAGCAGATAGTATGTGGGGGTATTATAACCGCATTTCACCACTGGTTACTACTACTACTTATGCAGATACAGTAGGTGTAAGTGGAAAGAAACACTACATGGTAAGGCCTGTAAAGTTGCAATCGACACCTTCAGGTGGTTATTATAATTTGGGGTTAGGTGTTGTCGATTCCGCTACCGTATATTATCCTGCTAGTGTTGCATACACTTCAGTAAAGGTTTCCAAATTATCACTGTATCCCAACCCCGCTACAGATCGCATGACACTGGAACTAGTGGCGCAAGAATCAGGTACAGGTTTGATGTACATAGTTAACAGCTCAGGGCAAAATATGTATCCTGTTTCGAAAGAATTGAAAACCGGTCTCAATACATTTTATCTCGATGTTAGTTCTTTGCCTGCAGGTATTTACACCGTATGTGTAAGAACCGAATCAGGAGTAGTAGCTGAGAAGTTTGTGAAATTGTAAACCCATTTTAACTCCTTGGTTAATAACGTCAAAAAACAAAGTAAAAGTGTAAGCAGGCAGTTAATTTAGCATTACCTTTGCGCAATTTGTTTTTTCAATGACAGCTACTCATACATTTACACCAGCCTGGTTACTACTACAGGACGGTACACGATTTGCAGGTAAATCTTTTGGTGCAAAAGGTACTGCAGGAGGAGAAATTTGTTTTAATACAGGAATGACTGGGTATCAGGAGGTGTTTACAGATCCTTCTTACACTGGTCAGGTACTTATTATGAACAATGCATACGTAGGCAACTATGGTGTAAAAGCGGACGATGTAGAAAGTGATTCGGTAAAGATAAGTGCCCTCATTTGCAAAAATGTTTCATACCGTTATTCCAGAATGTTGGCTGATGATAGTTTAGAAAGCTACCTCATAAAAAACAACATTGTAGCCATATACGATTTAGATACCAGGGCGTTGGTGCAGCATGTGCGCAACAAGGGAGCTATGAACTGTGTCATATCTACAGAGCATTCTGACGAAGCAGGACTGACCGAAGCACTACAAAATGTGCCTGATATGGCTGGTTTGGAGCTTTCATCGCAGATATCTACCAAAACAGCTTATACCCTAGGTGATGAAAATGCACCCTACAGGGTAGCAGTAATGGACTATGGTGTGAAGATAAACATACTAAAATGCCTTGCTGATAGAGGTGTATATCTGAAAGTATTTCCTGCTAAGGCTGATTTCTCAGATTTGCTTTCCTTCAATCCGCATGGCTATTTTGTATCTAACGGTCCTGGCGATCCGGCTTCTATGGATTATGCAGTGACCAGAGTAAAAGAAATAATCGAAACCGGCAAGCCAATGTTTGGCATATGTCTCGGGCATCAGCTACTGGCAAGAGCCAATGGTATCAGCACCTTCAAGATGCACCATGGTCATAGAGGGCTCAATCATCCGGTAAAAAATCTAATTACAGGGAAGTCTGAAATCACTACCCAGAATCATGGCTTTGGTGTAGACCCTGAAGCTGTGAAAAACTGTGCTGATGTAGAGGTAACACACCTCAACCTCAATGATGGGTCTATAGAAGGACTAAGAATGATCAACAGACCCGTTTTTTCTGTGCAGTATCATCCAGAGGCTACACCAGGTCCACATGACTCCAGATATTTGTTCGATGATTTTATAAACAACATCAAGCAAGCCCAATAGAACTCAAATGCTATTTATAGTAAAAGGGCTGTAGGAAAGTATAACTTTCACACAGCCCTTTTTTATACGATTTTTGCAGTATTAGTCTGTGTACTGACTGCTACGTTTTTGACGGTTTATCTCGTTGATTATTTTGTCATTGTTGCGTTTGTATTCTAGCTCGTTAGGTGTGTTTTTAGTCAGCTCTATCGATTTTTTAGCAGCAGCCAAAGCATCTTCATTATTGCCTAGTTTTTTCTCTATTTTGGCTTTAAGATACCACATGTAGTACGCCTTTGGGCTTTGATCTAGCGCTTTATCTACGTAGGTACGTGCAAGGTCCAGCTTCTGGTTGCTTTCGTAGTAGTAAGTAGCTGCCTGAAAGTAAGGAAGTGCTGGAGGATTGTTGATAGCTTTATCTATGTTATCTGCAATAGTGTTTGCATTATTAGCAGTTACTGGTATTACTAGCTTTGCACGCTCCCACAGTATTTCAATTTTACAGGTATTATAAGTAATGTCTTTGATTTGTATGCTGAATGTCTGACAATCTTCATTAGTTACAGAAGGTTTTATTTTAAATCTAGCTACGTCAAACTCTCTCGGAAAACCATCGGCTGTCCAGCTACCAGTAGCACTGCTCATCACCACTTCCCATTTATCTTTGTCTGGTATGGTATATATCAGGTATTCACCTGCCTTTACACGATAGCCTGCAAATTCCAGATCTTCACCTGTTTTGATTTTGGTAGGGGCATTAGCGCCAGTACGCCATGGTTTGCCATATGCCACCATATCGCCCATTACCTTGCGTCCACGCATAGATGGGCGGCTATAAGATATCTCTATGTTAGATACAGAGAAGTCTTGTGATATTTTTGCAGTAGGGCTAAGTGAAGGCAATTTCAGTCCACTCTGAGCGTTAGTTGCAGTAGCAATAGCTGCAAGCATTACTACTGACAGGAAAAACTTTTTCATGTTTGCTTTTTGTTTTTATGAATCTGCAAAATACAAAGAATAAACCTATAGTTATTGATAGGCTTATAAGTAATACAAGAGGTGAAACACTAACTCAGTGTATACTACAAAAAAAGTCCCGACATGCTGTGCATGTCGGGAAAGGACTGTGCTCACTAACCCATCGTTAGTATTGCAAATGTCAGTAAAAACTTTTGGAATACGAAATTATATTTTATTATCCAATGTGATTAAACTGTGTTGGAGTTGTACGGATAGGGTATTGTATTTGGCTATAATTCAATGAGGTAGTTGCTAGTAATTTACTGCCGTCAAATAGTTACTTTTGCACGCTGCCAGTGTGGTAGTAAAAAACAATACAAACATTGGGAAACACAAAACTGCATATACTAGCCATAGCTGCGCATCCTGACGATATAGAACTGGGGTGTGCAGGCACACTAATAAAACACGCATTAGCCGGGCAGGCTGTCGGTATTGTAGATCTTACAGAGGGCGAGCTGAGCACTAGAGGCACAGTTGCCAAGCGCTACGAAGAGGCTGCGAATGCAGCAAAAGTAATGGGGCTAGTGGCTAGAGAAAATGCACAGATGGAAGATGGTTTTTTTGTAAATGATAAAGAACACCAGTTACGGCTCATTAGCTTTATACGTCATTTCAGACCAGAGATAGTAATAGCCAATGCGCTAGCAGATCGTCACCCCGACCACAGAAAAGGCGGCAGGCTGATAGCTGATGCTTGCTTCTTATCGGGACTCGTAAAGATAGCCACAGAGCGTGATGGTATAGCACAGCAGCCTTGGCGTCCTAAGCGTGTGTATCATATGATACAAGACAGAATAATGGAACCCACATTTATTGTAGATATATCCGATACATTCGATACAAAGATGGAGGCAGTTAAATGTTACACCAGCCAGTTTCACAACCCAGACTCTCGTGAGCCAGTTACCTACATATCTACAGGTCATTTTATGCGAGACATAGCCAGCCGCGATGCATTGATGGGCAAAAGAATAGGTACCCGATATGCCGAGGGGTTTGTGAGCGAAAACACTCCAGGCTTAAGTAGTTTAGATGCTATAATATTGCCTCAATTGCCATAATAACAAGTACATTTGCAGCAAGTGTAAATAAAAGAGCAGAAAATGTTCACTTTTTTTGTCTTTTTATTTTTTAGTTTTAATTTTTACACTTACCTTTGCAGTCCCAAAAAAATATAAAAATCATGGCTCGCGTTTGTCAGGTAACAGGTAGAAAACCAGTTGTAGGTCATAAAGTATCTTTCTCTAACAAGAAAGCAAAGCGTCGTTTTTTGCCAAATTTGCAAACTAAACGTTTCTTTCTTCCAGAAGAAGATCGTTGGGTTTCTTTGAAGCTGTCTACAGATGCTATCCGTACTATCAATAAAAACGGATTGCTTGCAACTATTAAGGAACTACGTGCAAGAGGAGTAACTATCTAAAATTTTGCTTAAGAAAAGTAAACACATCATAAAATGGCTAAAAAAGGAAACCGCGTTCAGGTAATAATGGAATGCACCGAGCATAAAAATAGTGGTATGCCAGGTACAAGCCGCTATATAACTACAAAGAACAAAAAGACCACCACTGAGCGTCTGGAACTCAAAAAGTACAATCCGATTCTGAAAAGAGTCACTGTTCACAAAGAAATTAAATAATCAGCTAAAAATACTACGCAATGGCCAAAGCAGCTAAAACCGCGATAAAAAAAGACCCTAAACAGGCATTGGAAGCTAAGAACTACACCAAGGTAATTAAGGCTGTTCGCAGTCCTAAATCTGGTGCTTATACTTTCAAAGAAGGTATGGTTCACAAGGATAAAGTAAAAGATTTTTTGGCTAACATCAAGTAGTCAAATCTAGTAGCTAAGTACTCGTACTTAGTTGTTAAATATATTTTTCAGCCACTCGTAAGAGTGGCTTTTTTGCAGTATCGTTTATCCATCCATTAGCAACAGCATGTCTACTATTTAATTACCCTGTTGTCCACTGATAAACTTTTCAAGAAAGTATGCTTAATACCTTACTGGTTTTGCCGCTCACTTGTGCATTTGTAGCATGGCTCAGTGTGCGTTGTGTTTTCTACTTTATGATCTACCCAGTGCAGCCATCCAGTATTTTAGGTATCAAGGTACAAGGAATATTGTTTGGCAGCAGGCAACAAATAGCTGCCTACATAGCAACAGCAGTAGCTACTGAATTAAAAAACTCTGGAGAGGCATTTGTGACCTCCATGGTGGGTGACGAGTCGCTACAAGCCGTCCACCCCATGATAGAGGCCCATCTGGATAGTTTTTTGCGTGTGAAACTCAAAGAAAAAATGCCCGTCATAGCTGCCTTTATAGGAGAGAGTACTATAGTG